>CAZAHQ010000121.1:0-9444 GCA_964484415.1 uncultured Acidobacteriota bacterium
GGACGTGACCGTAAACTTTGCTCGTCGCTTTTGAAGATATCGTTCGATACAGCGGAGCGGCACCAGGCACGGGCGATCGAACTCAAACCGCGGCTTTACCATCCTCACTACATTCTGGGCAGGATTCGCTTCTCACAGGGGCGGATCGAGGATGCGGCGACCCACTTCCGAGAAGCCAGCGCCGTGGTACCTGAGGCGTACGACTCGTGGTATCTGCTGGGGATGTGCTATCGCAAGCTACAACAGCCGGAGCGTGCGCGAAGCGCCGACATGGAGTGCATGGAGGCGGTCAAGAAACGATTGCGCCAGCACCCCGACGACACGCGCGCCCTGACGATGGGTGCTGCGGTGTTCGCGGAGCTTGGCGAGCCCGAGCGTTCGGCGGAGTGGGTGCGGCGTGCGCTGAGTATCGACGCCGACGAACCGATCATCACCTACAACGCAGCCTGTGTTTATGTTTCGCTGGGAGATCACGATCACGCGCTCGACTGCTTGGAGTCGTCACTCAAGCGAAGCAGCTTGTTCGCCGATTGGGTTGCCAACGATCCCGACCTCGATCCGCTGCGCTCCTACCCCCGCTTCAGGGCAGCGCTTCAGCGCGCCCGTGAGTGACGTCGGTACTTGGGATCCAGTTGAGATGTTGGGGAATGACGCGGGGAGAGGCTCTCGCCCCGCCCCGCCTGTAGTCGCGAATCGCAACGACTCGAGTTACTCCGACTTGCTCCAGGGTGGAACCACTCCAGTGGAACGCGCGTAGGCAATCGCTTGACCGAGATGCTCGCTCATGTGGCCGTAGGCCTTCATGTACACCCCGCGCACAGTGGACTTTTGACCGAAGAAGTCGACTTCCTTTGCCATCGACTCGGGTGTCGCGGCCTCGACTGCAGCGCGCAGGTGAGCGAACGACTTGTCGAGCTGCGCGATGACCTCTTTCTTTCCGACGATCTTCTCGATCTGCTTCGGCACATCGGCTGGGGTCGGGACGCCGGCCATGCGGGTCAAGAAGTAGGTGCCCCCTGCGACATGCAAGAAGACTTCCGACACCGAGCGAATCCCTTCGGCCGGGCGCCACGAGTACTTGGCCTCAGGGAACTCCTCGGCGAGTTGGTGCAGCTTGTCCTGGACGTCGGCGATCTCGGCAAGATACTCGGCCTTGAGTGCCGCTATCGGCGCAGGCGGTGCAGCCGGCGCTGGTGGAAGGGGCGGGGGCGTTTGCGCCGAACTGAGCGAGGGAACCGCAAGGGCGATGAGCGCGACGAAGCTGGCAGTGCGAATCACGGGAGACTCCTTTTTGTTGAAAGTGATCCCGCAGGCTAGCGCGCTCGACGGCGACTGTCTGTGAGCGGACGCGTAAAACTGATGTCGGAGGCGAGGACCGGCCGGACACTTGTGCGCACCGAACGACTGGTGTGCCACAACTGTTACGGGCAATGTTCCGTCGCGTGAACCTGACTCGAGCGTGGGCCCGAGACGGGACCACGCTGGCACCAAAACGGAGCCACGCCTTCGCTGAATCCGCGTAAATGGCCCGAGAAGCGAGCGTGAATCGCGGGCATGCACGTTGCAGTGCGAACAGCCTGCTACGCGAGGAGGCTCGGGTGAAATCGGATGCGCGTTGTTTCATCTCCGTGTCAAAGAACGTAACCAGTAGCCCTTGCGCCAAGCGCGGCGCATCCGTTGCGGATCGACTTCCGCAGCATCGCGTCGACAACCCCTTGGCTGAGGTACTGATTGAGTCACTCTATGGTGGGTTTCAGCCCTGGGGCCCAGGAAGGAAACGCACGCCATGAACCGCTTCGTCAAAGCTGCCATAGGAAAACTGGTCGTCGTACGTACTCGATGGGTGGGTGTTGACTACGACTGCATCGACGGGTGGTTCGAGGTGCAGCCCGAGGACGAGGTCGACGGGCTCCCTGCTGGGGACGATGTCTCTATTGCGCCGTTGCCACACTCACTTCCTACCAGATAGCGGCGACATCCGAGGCGGCTCGCGCGAGACGGCACCGACCCATCGACTCAGCGCACGTTCACGCCGTCACCAAGCAATGCCGCTAGAAGCGACGCTCCGCCGTGGCTGTCGCGTTCAACCCGGACGCGGTGTCTGTCTTCACCTTGAGCCCTTCCTTGAAGATATCGACGGTGACGGTGCCATCGCAATCCAGCGTCGCGGAGATGAACAAGCTGTCCCCCTCATCGGCGGCAAACATGAAATCCCAACCACTCGGTACGTCCAATCTGTCGACAGAGATCTCATTCGCAGCGATGAAGCTGATGTCGGCCGTACAGGTAGAGGTGAGCAGGTAACGGGCGACCCCGCCGGACTTGCCGTCGCCGTTGTGGCTGCAACCGATAGCCGTCGCTGCGATCGCTGCAATGGCCAGTAGCCCTGCACTCCACACGCGTCTCATCTGATCCTCCTTCACGAGCATCAACCTCGGATGGGAATAGATGCACGATGAACAGGTTGCCCACCGCGGTCAACTGACCGTTGGCAAAGATCGACTGCCGGGTCGCCCTGGGCAACAGGCCGATCAGCCGGTTCGCGCCTCGCGATGCTGATCGGCCCACGCGGCCCACGCGACCAGCAACCACAGACTCAGCGTCACCCACGCGACCGCCGCTTCACTCGGCGGTGGCGCCGAGAGCGGATTAGCAATCCAGATTGCTGTCGATACCAACAGCAACGACCACAATCCCCAGGCTCCGATTCGGTCGCGCGCGCGCGTCGCACGCAGGTAAAGCGCTGCCCCTCCAACGAACAACGCACCCTCGACCACGAATGTGGCTGCAAGCGAGTTCCACAGAGCCAGGCCGACGCGCGGAGAGTGTCCGGGCCAGAACGGTAGGTCCGGCGCGTGAGTGATGAAGTCGAGCACCCAATGGCTCACCACCAGCGCACCGAGGAGCAACGCTGACGAGCGACTCACCCCGCGCCAACGCGCTATGAACACAACGACAGCTCCCCAGACCAGTGACATCAGCAAACTGTGCGAGTACGGGTAGTACTCAAAATCGAACGGTGTGAACGCGGTGTATCCAGGCGCAATCCGTACATGCTCGATGTTCAGCAGCAACAGAACCGGCCACAGCAAATCGAGCCCAATCGCTGCGGCGAACAGCCAGCCCAGCGAGATCTCGCGCGCCCGTGACTTGGTGGCCAGCGCGACGGCCGTGTGTCCCACGAACATCGATACCTCTATCCTGGGCGAAACTGACTCCAGCGTTTGAGCTTGGGGATCCTGCGTGCAAAAAACCCGGCGAGGAACCCGGGGAACCCCATCTCGCGCAGCTTGTCGCGGACGCGCTGCTGCATCTGCTCCACGCTGATGTCCGGCATCGTGAAACGGCCCGCGGCGTAGCAGTGGCTGCAGTAGACGCTGCTCTTGGATCCGTCAGCGTTGGTGCCGCCGCCGTGTGTGTCGCGCTTGAGCGGCATGCCACAGCTTTGGCAGTTCTTGTAGGTCTCGCCCATAAGTGCGTTCCTTACGTTGCCGGTCGGCTCGGACAAGATCATCGCGATGTTATCCCAATGGCCGATGGCGCCATTCCCAAATTGTGCCATCGGTTGGGTGCTCGACGACCCCAGCGAATTCGAATCCCAGGCGCCTCAGTACGGTGGTCGACGCGTTCTCCTCGGACAGCGTGTGGGCCTTGACCAACACCGACGCGTCGGTTGCAGCCGCGAGCCCTATCAGCAACTGCGCCATTCGCGTGGCAACGCCGCGTCCCTCGTTTGGCGGGAACGTGAAATAGGCGATCTCTACCTGGCCCTGCGTGGGCGCGCTGGTGAAGGCACACGTACCAACGCACGAGTCATCCTCTACAGCGAGGTATCCGATCCACGGCGGCTCGTACCCTTGCCGCTCGTAGAGCGCGATCGTGCTGGCGATGACATCGCGCACGATATCGGGTGGATTCGGCACCGACGGAGATACGAAGCCGTGTTTCTCGATCGGAATGAGTTGCATTCAATCGGCTTCCATCGGCCTGCGATTGGTGTGCGCCGTAATGTCCCACTCGCCCCAGCGCCGTACGACTTGGCTGTTCGCAATCTCGATGATCTCGATCCCGGTGATCGTTGTTGAGCACCCTGTGGGACCGACACCCAAGTACGCGCCGCGATTGGTGCCGACCGCGGTCCATCGCACCGCAACTCGCTGCGTTGATGTATCGACGATGACGTCGTCGGCAGTGGTCTGTAGGTCGGGGAAGGCACGGAGCAACGCGTCGATGCCGCTGCCGAAAGCCTGCTTGGTTGACCCTCGCCCCGCGGCCGAGCAGTCGACGAACTGTTCGGCGTGGAGTTGATCGAAGAGTTGCCAATCGACCGGGGCGTGCCAGAGCGAGACCCATCGACGGGCGATCTGCTCGAGTTCTTGTCTGTTCGACATGCGCGGAGCTTCGCGCGGCGAGGGGTTGGTTGGCAACTGCGCCGGGCGCACGGGGTGGGGCCACGCTGGATTTGGGCTCGTGGACTGCGGCGCACCGGTTATTGGCCAATTTCATCGCCGATTGAGAGTGTCCGGGTCTTCCATGCGTCTTCCTGATGGACAGCATCACACGCGTTACCCACGAGGAGACCGCCATGCTCCGACACTCGGTACTTTTAGCGCTCTGCACCGGCCTGATTTGCGCCGCCAACAACCAGGTACTGGCGGTCCCTCCGCCCAACGACACCGACGTCGACCTGATCAGCCAGATCCCGCTCTCGGTTTCCAACAGCTCGGGGATCTCCTACTTCGATGCGGAATCCGACGGCCGCGGTCGGATGCTGATCGCCTTCATTCAATATGAGAACGTTCGGCTCCCGAGAACCGGCGTGCTGCCTTATCTCAAGGTCTACGGGCGTGGAGTCACGCTGCCGTTCAGTTGGGTCCCGCTGTTCTCGATGCAGCTCAGCAGCGACATCAGCGATTCGGTCTTGGCACTCAACCTCACGACGGCGCAGTGGGTCGATGGTCTGACCGCACCACGCAAGGGGTTCGTGACGGTGACGATGAGGCGCGCTGCGACCAACACGATCGAGCTTTACTACTTCTCGGGCCCAGCAGCCCAGGCCTGGACGTTGTTGCCGGGCGGAATGCCGACCCATCGGATCTTCACCGGCCCAACTTGGCCACCTGACGGGCACGAGACCAGCGCCACGATCGCAGCACTGCGAACGCAGCAAGCCGACTACACGCAACTCTTTGTGGGCGTTCTGTTCCTCGACTACAACCCCGCCACCACACTCCACTTCGTGAAGCTGATCCAGGTTACCGAAGGCCCGAACAGTCTCACCACGTCAACCACCAACGTCACCGGCCCAGGCTCGGCCACCGGCGATCTCACGACGGTTGGTTGGCCGCGCTTTGCCTCGGATGCGCAGAACATTGCGGGACTGGTCAGTTACCAAAGTCCAACCACTCAACCGGGTTTCACAAAAGTCTGGAAGCTCACAACGACAGTCAACCCCATGCTCTTCGAGCTCGTTGGTGAGACCAGTAGAACCGGCTCCTGCCACAACGCCGAGATCAAGGCTCAACAAGGGCTCGTTACGATGACCTGCTTGGGAGTGCCGAATGCGTCCTACAACGCGGCATTCACGCTCGACATGTACAGCTTTACGTCGACGCCGGGCAGCGGGTTGGGAGTCGCGCGCCGCATGAGTAGTGTTGCGGTCAGCACCGGGGACATCGAGCTATTTCGTAACGACGCTCACATCACGGCGAACACCTATGCAGGCAGTTCGATCTTCGGCCCCAAGTTCCAGACGCTTGCGTGGGACAGCGATGACGTCACCAATCCAGCCTTCACGAATGCCGCGGTGAAGATCAACGACTATGGAGTCACCGGGTACGCGCGCCCACGCGTAGTCTGTGCGCCTCCCGGCAACAGCCCCGCCTACTGCGACTATCTCTACGCCACAGGGACCAGTTTCCCCTGGCCATTCAGCGGCCCGCCAACGGCGTTCAGCTTGCTCAACCTCGATCCTTCGTAGCGTTCCAGCCTGGCTAGCCCTCCAGCGGCCCGAGACTCGGGCTGTTGGAGGCATTGCCATACGGCGAGTCGATTCCCTGGTCTTTACTTCGCGACCTCGACGAACACGTACTCGTGCTGTGAGTCACGCAATGTGAGTGTGCGCTTGCCCTCGGCGCTCTGGCCGGCGACAAAGTTGAAGCCATCTTGACCAGGCGTGATCGCCACGAACGACACGGTGCCATCGTCATTGGTGCGCGACGCAACGGCACTGCGCCACTCGCCGAAGTCGAACGTCGTGGTGCTGGCGCTGGTCTTGACATCGATTGGGCCGAGAGCGTCGTTGACGTAGCGCTTGGCCAACGCGGCGACCGCCTTTGAGTCGGCCGGTACCGCCAATCGCGGCCGTTCCGCCGCGAGGCCTGCGCGGATCGTCTTGGATGCGGCCTTGATGTTCTCGATCGCTTCGGGCTTGCCGTCGAACAACAGCTCGAGCAGATAGCGGCGGAACAACCCGAGCAACGGGCCTCCGAGATCGGAGTTGGTCAAGATCACCGCACCGACACCATTCTCAGGAAGCCACAGCATGTCGCTCTTGAAGCCGATCATGCTGCCGCCGTGATGCACGACCGGCACGCCGTTGCTGCGATCGACCTCGAGCCCCATGCCGTAGATCGCATCTTCACCGAGCGGAACCTGACGCTCGCGTCGCTTCAACAGGTTCGCTTGCGACACGATCCGCTGCCCCGAGGAGGTAACACCATTGGCCAGCTCGAGCTGCACGTATTTGATCAGATCGTTGGCGCTCGACCATCCGCCGCCCGCGGGTCGCAATGGATAGATCGAGTAGTTGAGGTCCATTGGCGCCACCGCCGTCTTGCCATCGATGTTCCAACTGTGCGGCGAGGCGTGATTTCCCTTCAGCGCCTGCTTGTAGTCGAAGGTGGTCGACTTCATACCGAGCGGGCTGAAGATGCGTGCTTGCATCGCGGCGTCGTACGCCTGGCCCAGTTCGATGTCGGGTGACAACACATGCGCCGCGGTGAATCCGGCGGCAGCAGCGAGCAGATTGGAGTACTGGAATGTCTCGCCGAACTTGGTCGTGGGCTGGACACCGGCAAGGTACTTCATCTCAGTCAGCGGCGTGGCCTTGTCGAACTCGAACAACCAGTCGAAGTCCTTGCGCGGCAAGCCGGTGCAGGCGCACACCAGGTGTTGGATCTGCGTCGCGGCGGTGGTGCTTGCGTCGCCGAGCCCGAAGGCGGGGTAGACCTCGACCACCGGCTGATCCCAACGTAGCTTGCCATCGTCAACCAGTTGCGCGAGCAGTAGCGTCGAAAGCGCCTTGGTATTGGACGCAATCATGTACAGGCTATCGGCGTCGACGGGAGTCGGCTTGCCGAGCTCGCGCAGACCGTAACCCTTGGCCTGAACCAGCTTGCCGTCTTGCACGACGGCGATCGAGATGCCGGGTATGCCGAGTTCGGCGCGCGCCAACTCGATCATGCTGTCGAGCTTGGCCAGTCGCGCGGCATCCAGCTTGTTAGCGGCCTTGCCCGCGAATGTCTCGCGCACGTAGTCCTTGGGCCGTATCGACTCGAGCAGCAACCCAAACTCGGCGCTGCGTTTGTTGGCCGTGGCCTCGCTTGCATCAAAGAGGACTATCGTCCAGTTGGTTCCGTGCCGACGCGCGCTGGCAAAGGCGAATCGCTTCTCGTTGGGCGACGACTCGTAGTCATATTGCTTGGCCTGATCCCAGCCGTCGCGGGCCGGGAGCTCGTTGATGAGTTTCAAGGGCGGAGGCGGAGCGGGTCGGTATTGCGCCCACGCCTCGGCGACTGCAGCGTCCGGTTCGGTTGAGGCTGCATCGATGATCGCCACATGCGAGTCGCCTTCTTGCGCGGTGAGCACGACCCGCGCCCCAGTGGTCGAGAGCGACCAAGCGGCAGGCGCTGTATAGGCGATTCCACCCGACGTTACGCGCGGTGAATCGGCCTCGATCCGCTCGACGATAGGCGGCGAAGCGTGATCCGCAGTCGATGGTGCAGCGGGAGTATCACTTGCGCCGTACGCGCTGACGGTGACGCCAAGGATGAGAAGGGAAGTAGCGACGAAGTGGGGGAGTCGGTGTCGGTTCATGGCGCGCATCGTACGCTGATTCAGGCTGGGCCCGATAGTCGGGGTGCGGTGCGAGTTGCGCTCACGGCCGCTCGGTGAAGGGTGGCCGTGGCGCATCGCAGCTCGGTGGCGGTTATCACTGGATCGTGCGCTGCACACCTACAGCCAATGGCGTCGCGTGCGCCCGGGAATGGGGATCTTCCTCGCGGCTCGAGGCAAGGGAACGTCCCTCGCCTGTCAACGCATGGGGATTCTCTTCGTGCGCGAATGCATGGGTATCTCTCACGTGTGTTATTGCACGGGCGTCTCTCACGCGGGTCGATGGGCATAGCTCGCCTGCGTGAGGGTATGGGCAGACTTCGCATGCGCAAACGCATGGGCCGCGCTTGCTCATGTCAAGGCATGGGCATCGCTCGCGTGCGTGAAGGCCTTGGCGCGCTTCGCACGCGCCAAAGCCTCGACATCTCTTGCGCGCGCGATTGCACTCACGCTCTTCGCGCGCACGGGTGCATCGGAAGCTCTCGCGTGCACGAATGCCTTGGCGCGCTTCGCACGCGCCAAAACTACGGCATCTTTGCGCGCGTGGATGCACTGACGCTCTTCGCGCGCACAGATGCATCAATCTCTCTCGCGTGCGCAAAAGAATTCCTATTTCTATGTGCACTTTCGATTGCTGTTCGCGTGATTTGTTTGTACCTTTGTGCAACGTCGAGGGTGCAGCGTGTCACGTACATTCCAGCGTTCGAACAAACAGTCTGCGCTCTCTTCGTGGCTTGCCGCGGTGCAGGCCGATGCGGTAGCGCGCGAACTTCTCACCAGGTCGGTGCGCGTGTTGCTGCCGCTGGCGAAGGTGGCGTCGTTGGTGAAGGTGCGCGAACTGTGGCGCAGTAGCGGGTGCGCGTCGCTGCACGATTTCACGCGAGAGAGGGTCGAGCGCCATGGAAGGTGGCTACGCGATCATGCGGCGCTGCATCAGTGCATTGAGCGATTGCCGGCGTTGCGCGTTGCGCTGACGGGCGAGGATGGCGAGGCACCGATCGGAGTGTGCAAGGGGTTGTTGGTGGGGCGTGTGGCGTCGGTGGAATCGTTGGCATTGTGGGTGGGTCGCGCGCGGCAGCTCTCGTTGAGGGAGTTGCGGGGGATTGTGCGGGAGGAGGAACGAGGGGCGGGGGGTGTGGAGGCAGGGCTGTTCGATGGCGAGGCGGCTGCAGGGGTGTGCACGGGTCGCGATGCGGATGAGGTGTGTTGCGAGGGTGATGCGGCGGTTGAGTGTGAGGTTGGTGGTGGCACGAACTGCGGGGACGTAGGCGCGAGTGGGCTGAGCGAGCGTGATGACCTCAGTCGCGCGAGTTGCAGCGACGTGGGGTC
>CAZAHQ010000122.1:0-9439 GCA_964484415.1 uncultured Acidobacteriota bacterium
CGAGGGCATTACCAAGACGGTTGAGAGTCGCATCAGCGAGGGCACGTCATCGACGTGCCCCAGAACTCGACAGCGCGATGTCAGGCCTTGATGCCGCACGCGCTCCTCGACAGCACGTCGCAAAGGACCATCACCTGCCACCACAAACACGGCGTCGGTGTGTCGCCACGCCAAACGGGTCGCGATCTCCACAAAATCGAGCGGACGTTTTTCCGGAACCAACCGGCCGATCAACGAAATCACGCGCGACGTCGGCGGAATCCCTAATTGCTTCGCAACGTCCGTCGCGCTCGACTCGGCGCAACGAAAGCGCGTCAAGTCGCGCCCCGAGGGAATCACTTCGACCCGATCAGCCCTCACGCCGGTGCGCGATACAAACGACTCGGCCACCGCTTTTGATACGGCCAGCGTTCCAGCGCGCACCGATGCGGCAACGCGCGACCACACCGCTTGCGCCGGTCGCCGGACCTCGCCGCACGAATGCACCGTGGCAAACACCGCCGGCACCCCGGCCAATCGCGCGGCCAACGACCCGGTGACATTCGCCGAATACAAATGACAGTGCACGATGCTCGGATCGTTCTGCCTTATGAACCGTGCGAGCTTCATCAGCGAAACCGGCCCCACCCGCGATCGCGCGCGCACGTGCGACACCGAGATCCCTTGATCGCGGAAGTCGCTGGCTAGCGCCCCCTCCTCACCGCCGATGCACAGCACCGAGCAATCGAACCCGGCGAAGCGCAGATGGGTAAGCACATCCAGCAACTGCCGTTCCGCACCGCCCGGTGCGAGGCGCGCCACGATTGACATGTGCCTGGTCAATGGTCGACGTCCGCTGTCATGGCGCTTTCGGGCTCCCTCCGAGGTCGGGACCACCGTGGGGAATGTGGCCGTAGGCGTCACGATACATGTCCTCCAGGCGCGGAAGTAGCCGGGTCGTGTCGAATTGCTCCGCCTCGGTCCGGGCGCCGCGGGCCAGCGCCCCCGAAAACATAGGGTCGACGAGCACCGAATGGAGCGCCTGGACCAGGGCCTCGGCGTCTCCCGGCGGGACCAAAACCCCGGTCTGTCCGTGCCTGATCAACTCTCCCGTCCCCCCGGCGTCGGTCGCCACGATCGGCCGCGCGGCGGCCATCGCTTCCAAGATCGCATTGGACCGCCCCTCCACGTCCGAGCTCGAAACAAACAGATCGGCTCCGGGCAGAAGCAGTTCGACATCGTCGCGACGGCCGGTGAGGGTAACGCGCGATCCGATTCCCAGCCGCTCGGCCTCGGTCCGCAACGATTCCATCAATCGGCCGTCTCCGATCAACACCAAGTGTGCGTCGAGTCCGCGCTCTACCAGACCGCGGGTCGCTGCAAGCAACCGCGCTGGTGCTTTCTCTGGAACAAGTCGCCCAACCGCCATCAAGACAGCTCGCTCGCGCGGCACCTGCAGCCGCGCAAGCGCCGCATCACGCGCCGCGCTGCAATCGCCCAACACCGGCAGCGGCACCGCGTTCGGGAATACCTCCACCAACCCGGCTCGTGGATGAACTTGTGCTTCGTAACTGCGCTTCACCGCATCGGCCACGACCAACACGCGCTTGCGCATCCGGTTGAGCAGTCGTTCCTGCCAGCGCTTGCGCCACGAGAACGACTCCATCGTGTGGTAGTGCGCAATCGTCGGAAGCCGGCCGGCCAACCATGCACCGAGTGTTGCCGTTGCGCTCGCTTCATAGGCGTGGGCGTGCACCATTTGTGCGTTCAATCGTCGAAACGCCTGCGACAACAGACCCGCGGCTTGTTTGCCGAATCGGCCACGCGTGCGCACCACCTCGACATGGATCCCAGCCTCGCGCAATGTGGCTGCCAACGGCCCCTCGTGTCGCATCAAGATCACCGAAGGCTCGATCACGCCGCGCTGCTTCAACGCTGGAAGCAACAGACACAGTTGACGCTCAATGCCGCCCAGGTCCAGCGCGGAGTACACACGCACCACGCGCAATGGCGCGCTTGCGGTGGAACTCGTTGCCGCGGCAGTAGGCATTGGCGGCATCATCGCGCGCCCGCCGGCATCGATAGAGTGCGCAACATCGTGATTGACGACATCGGCGCGATCACCGGCCACACAGCGACGCGAGTAGATGCTCCCAAGCGTCGGCAATCCGCTCTGGCGCAAACCGATCCCACGACAGTCCAGCCCCGCGATTCCCGAGCGCCGCTCGTCGATCGGGATCGCGCAAGCTCCGCAGTGCGGCGGCCCATTCCTCCTCGGTTTGCGCCGACAGCGCCCCGCCGGCGGCAATCAACGGTGCGTAGCTCGGAAGCGATGATGTCACCGTTGCCAGACCGGATGACAACGACAGCACCAAGCGATTTGCCGACTTCAACTGCGCTGCCGGCGTGTCGAGGCAGGGGAGCAGCGCAAGATCGGCATCCAAGAGCGCCTGCTTGGCTGATTCTGCTGACCAGGCCACATCGGCCTGTGGATGATCGGAGATCACACGCAGTGTGATATCCGAGAACTCCTCGCGTGCCAGCACTGATTTGACCGCCGCAAGCGCGGCAACATTGGCGGCACTCCCAACGAACACCGCACGCAAGTCGCGACGGCGTGTCGAGGTTGGCGTCGGAGTGCGCGGCAGCAAATCGATCGGTTCGTCGATCGCGTGTACCGGCGAAACGCCAGCGCTCATCAGCCAATCGCGCAGTTGTGTCGAGGATGCAACGACCGCGTCGCTCACCGCGTACATCGGACTGTCGAGCGGGTCGGTCTGCGCATACACGATCTTGGTACCGACACGCCGCAGCAAACGCGCAAACGCCACGGCGCGCGACGATTCCACTTTCTGAAACACCACCACCTCGCGACGACGCGCCGCTTCCCACCATCGACGTGGCCATTTCCAGTGCAAGCGCGTATCGAATGCGGCGGGTGCGTTGAGCACCTCGCTGCGGTGACCTCGCGTCCTCATCGCGGTGTGCAGGTACCACCCCTGCAATCGCGCAGAGGCAACGCGCTCATCGCCAACCAAGATCCAGCCGATGTGCAGAGGCGCCACCCTGCGTCGCTAGCCTTGCGGCATGCGACCATGCCACTCGTCGCTGTCGCGCGTGAGATCGATCAATCCCGCAACCTGCTCGAGTAGCATGTCGATCCGCTCGCTCTGTCGCCGACTGGCCAGGAATCGCTGCCGGGCACTCGCGTCTTGCACCAGCGCCGAAGCAAGCATGAACACCATCCGGCGCGGATCGTCGCGGTCCTTCAGCAAGTCCCACAACACATTCGCGGGCTCGCCCAGCACATGCGCCAATGCTGAGACCGCTTGAACGAGCGCATCGAACGAAGGTTCGCTCTCACGCATCGAATCGACGTCGCTGAAATCGCGACAGTGTGCCAGCCGAAACGAATACGGGGATTCGACCTCGTCGAGCAACACGCGGTCCTCACCCACGAACACCATTTGAAACTGACCGTTGGCGAGTGCCGATAAATGTGCGGCTCGCCCAACCGTCGCAACCAACTCGAATCGCGGGGCAGCTTCGTAGTCGTCGCGCCAACCCTTGGCTAACCGCGGAATCGCCAGTCGCCGCTGGGTTGCAGGTTTTTCCAGCAGCACCTTGGCCAACTCGCAGTAGCGAGGTTCGAACAGTCGATAGGGGGTAGGCACGCCCGGAAACACCACGTGATCGGGAAAAGGAAAGACCGGCACGACGCCGAAGCCGGCTGCTTCAGAGCGTTTTTGAGGTGCGCTTGATTCGGAGCCGTCGTCGGCCATGGCGAGAGTATCAGTCAGTCCCAATAGCAAAGCCAAGCGTCGAATACCAGGCCGCGGCCGGGAGTGATCGCAGAGTGAACGCACGGCTCGCCGGGGGGCATGACGGGGGGGTACTGCGCCAATCGGTCGATAGGCTGAGAATGCCTCCGGCGGTGGATGCTGCCGGAGGCCAAGATGCGAGTACAGCAGAGAGTCGGCGTGGTTGCGGCACTGTTGATCGGTGCGGTTGCCACGTCCACGCAGGTTGGTGCGGGAGACAAACGCGCATTCGGAATCGAGGATGTGTACCGCGCCAAGTCGCTCGACAGCTTGACGATTTCTCGTGATGGAACACTCGCCGTCTACGCGGTAACCACCAAGAATCTGGCGCGTGCGACGAGTCAAGACGATCTGTGGTTGCTCGATCTTGCAAGCGGCGCTTCTCGCTCGCTCACCAACACCGATGACAAGAACGAAAGCGAGCCGGCAATCAGTCCTGATGGAAAAACGGTGGCGTTCGTCAGCGATCGCAACGGTGCCAAAGCGCTGTGGCTCATGCCACTCACGGGTGGCGAGGCACGCGAGTTGTGTCGCTTTCAGGCCGGGCTTTCGGATCTGTTGTGGTCGCCGACCGGCAGCGCCATCGCCTTCAGCAGCGATGTATTTCCTGCCTGCGGCGCCGATGATGCCTGCAACGCCCGACTCGCCGGGTGGCAGACGCAGGGCCCGCTCAAGGCGCACGTCGTCGACGAACTGTTGCAGCGCCACTGGACCGAATGGGACGACGGCAAACGCACGCACATCATGATCGCCGACGTTGCGAGCGGCGTTGTTCGGGACTTGACCCCTGGTGATCGCGAGGCGCCCACCTTCGCACTCGACGCGCCGCTGGCCTACGACTTTTCACCCGACGGCACGTTGCTCGCCTACGCGCAGAACCCCGATCCGCTCGAAACGCAGGCGTGGTCGACCAACGTCGACATCATGCTGGTCGCGGTGGCTCCGGATGCAGAAGGACGCGTGCCGCCCGCGCAGAACATCACCATTGGCAATAGGGCGTTCGATGGCACGCCGCGATTTTCTCCCGATGGTCGCTACATTGCGTATCGCACGCAGTCTGTCCCCGCGTACGAGTCGGATCTGTTTCGCATCGCGATCTACGATCGTCAGTCGCAACAATCGCGCACGCTGACGTCGAGCTTCGACAACTGGGTCGAGAAAATCCAATGGTCGCGCGATAGCAAGTCGATCGTGTTCCTGGGCCAGTTTGAAGGGCGAAATCCGTTGTGGCGTGTAGGACTCGACGGAAAGTCCGTGACGCAAGTTGCCGATGTCGCTCACATCGATGAGTACGCTCTGTTGCCCGACGCCAAGGCCGCCTACGTCATTCGCCGTTCTGTGGCGCAGCCTTGGGAAGTGTGGCGCGTGGCGATCGACGGCAGCAGCGCGCCACCCAAGCGGCTCACCACGCACAATCTCGCGTTCGAGAACGACGTTGACATTCGACCGGTCGAAACGATCTGGGTCGAATCTGCGGCCGGAAGAAAGATCCAAACGTTCATCGTCAAGCCGCATGGCTTCGATCCTGCCATGAAGTACCCGCTCATTCTCAATGTACATGGCGGGCCTCAAGGATCCTGGGAGGACTCGTTCCGCGGTGACTGGCAGGTCTATCCCGGCGCGGGCTATGTCGTGGCGTTTGCCAACCCAACCGGGTCGACCGGCTTCGGTCAACGATTCGTCGACGCGATCGGCAACGATTGGGGCGGCGCCGTCTACGAAGACCTGATGCAGGTCACCGACACCTTGGCGCAACTCCCGTATGTCGACAATCAGCGCATGGGCGCCATGGGCTGGTCGTACGGCGGTTACATGATGAATTGGTTTCAGGGGCACACCACGCGCTTCAAGTGTTTGGCGAACATGATGGGGATCTTCGATCTACCCGCGTTTTACGGCGGCACGGAAGAGTTGTGGTTTCCTGAAAAGGATCTCAGCGGTCGTCCTTGGGATAGCGAGCAGTACCAAAAGTGGAACCCCGCTGCGTTCTCGAAGTTTTGGCAAACGCCGATGTTGGTGGTTTCAGGTGAACGCGATTTTCGGGTGCCGTACTACCAAGGGGTCGCAGCCCACACCACGCTGCGCCGGATGGGAATTCCGTCGCGACTGGTGGTGTTGCCGACCGACGGTCATTGGCCGGACTGGTACTCGATGGTGCTGTACTACACCGCGCATCTCGACTGGTTTCATCAGTGGTTAGGCGGCGATGCCGCCCCATGGAAGGTGGAGGACTTCGCCTTCAACCGAGTCTTCGACCCGAAGACCGGTGGGAGGAGATAGCCTCGACGTCGCGTCGGTTAAGACCGCCGTTCAGTGTCCGAAGGTTGCCTTCACCAATTGGCCCCAATGCTGGGGACGCAGGTCCGGTCCGCCTTCGAGGAATCGCTTCAGGTTGTCGAGGTAGAAGCTCCACCCGGCGATGTGACTGCGTCGTTCTTCTTGCCACTCCGGCTCATCGCCCCATCCGCTATGGACCAGCGTCAGCATCGAGCCGTCCTCGGTATCCTCGATGCTGATCGAGACTGCCGTCGGTTTCTCTTGACGCTTGATGCGAAAGCCATCCCACTCAAACGAAAGCCCGCGAGGCTCTTCGAAATCGAGGATCGTGCCGAAGCGCGCATGATCGCGATTCGGGTTGTCCTTGGCGCGCCAGTTGAATCGATAAACGCCTCCCAAACGAGCGTCGATCTGGCAATCGGTGAAGAACCAGCGTTCCAGCTCGTTCGGATCTGTCCAAGCGCGAAAAACTCGCTTGGGGGAGACGTTGAGGGGGCGCTGCAGAAGGATGTCCGGGTTGTCCATCGCGGCCATGGGTCATCTCGCTCGTTGGTCGTTAATGAGTCGCCTTCAATGTCCGGGTTATACCAGACGAGCGCGCAATCGGGGAATGACGCGGTAATTCGTATGGCGGTCTCCCGAAATAGAGTTGCGTGTGGATGTAAGTCCCGTACACTTCTGGGACGGTTTTGGGAAAGGGACTGGACCTCCCCAAGTCTGGTCTTGCTGAAAGGCCCGCACGATTCGGGGATCGACGCGGGGTTCAGATAGGGGACAAGACTATGTCTAGGCTCTCGGCGAGGCGGTTCGCTGCGATGCTGGTCGCTGTCGTGGCCGGTGTGTCGCAAGCCTCCGCCATCACAGACGTTCAAAAACTCACTGCCGCATCAAGCGACGCTCGAGTCGTTGTCGAGTGGGCCAACCCAGCAGCGGAGGCCGACTTGCAGGGTGTGCTCGTCTTGGCGCGCGCCGGGGCACCTGTTGGGGATGTCCCGACCACAGGCGCTGCCTACCTGCAAGGCGACACGATCGGTGCGAGCACCGTTCGGTGCAACGCATCCAGCCCGGTGAGCAGTTGCACCATCGGCGGACTCACCAACGGTACAAGCTACTTCTTCAAGCTGTTCACCCGCGACACATCGCTCAACTACTCTGCCGGCGTGGACGTGGCCGCGTCGCCGCGCGCCTCGAGCGACGTGAAGTGGAGCTTTACCACTGCCGCGAGCGCGCTCAACCCCACCGGTGCGATTTCTGGACGCAGCGTTGTGGCGATCGGCAACGACGGCTTGCTGCATCGTATGTCGGAAGCGGACGGTGCGCGCGGCAACTGGACTCCGCCCGTCGTTGGTGGCGCTGTGCAATCGCGGCCGATGGTGGGCGACTTGAATCCGGGCGGTGCGGCGGACGACACCGCGTTCAGCTCGGCGCAGAACGGCTTCTTGTACCGCTACTCGATGGCCGATGATGCTGCGCTCGACGCCGCCAGAAACGTCGTTGTCGACGCTGGATGTCCCGGCGGGATGCTCCAATCGGGCCCTGTCATCATCGTTGACGCGTTCGATGGCAACTCCAACAACAACGACAACGTGGTGATTCAAGCCACGCGCTGTGGAGACGTCAACGGCGACGGCACTCTCAACGACAACAAGATCCTGCTGTACTCGCACGACCTTTCGACGCTCTATGCCACTTACCCGAGTGGCGCGGGCAGCCTCGGTATTTCCAACGCTACGCCGTATGTGCTGTATCGCGATAGTGCCAACAACGTGGTGTACGTGCCGGTACACGACGCTGGTGGCCCGTCGTTGCTGGTGCTCGAGATCGACTCGACTCCGGCGTTCCAGGTCTTCTCCACCATCAGCGGCATCGGCGATATCGATGCACCGCCGGCGATGTTCCGCAAAGGGACCGACCCCTTGATGGTGGTCGGCAACACGACCGGCAACATCTATCTCTACCTTGCGTTAGTGCAGAGTGCCGGCCCAGGTACGCCGCTGGTGCAACGCGATACGCTCAATGCTGGTGACGGTGGCGTGAAAGCTGTTGCTGCAAGCACCGCGATTCCAGCGGGCGGCAATCTTTTCGATCACTGGGTGGTCTGGAGCACTGATACCAAAGTGCACGGCGTGATGGTTCCACCCAACGGTGCCTTCGAGTCGTCGACCGTGTGGCACGCCAACATCGCCAGTGCATCGGCGCCGCTTGTGTTGCGCAATGTGCGAACCCCAGGCGATGTCTTGGCCTACGTCGGTGGCGCCAACGGCACCCTCTACGAACTCAACGCTACCAACGGCTCGGTCTCGCGCAGTTGGTCGCTGGCACCGGGAACCACGGTTGGCGATCCCACCTTTGACTACAACGACGGTGTTCACCAAGGGATCGTGGTTGGCACCACTGCCGGCACGATTCACTGGGTTCCCATCAACTAAGAAAGGAGGCCACGATGCGTTCGATGACACGTCGATTCACCATGATGCTGCTCGCCGCCGGTCTCGCCTCCTGGGCGTGGACGGCTGACAACCGCAACAACGATGGTGGGGGAGTTGGGAGCAACAGCGCCGACCCGCCTACCGCGATCAGCACCATCTTCGTGATGAATGTCGATCCAAGTACATTGGTGGCGGGTTCGCGCCGCGGACCCGACCCGGGAACGACCGGACCGTTTGCGGCGTACGACACGACCCAAGTTTGGGTAGTGGTGCAATACGATCGCCGCTTGGTCGGTTCCGAACCGTTCGATCAGCGGGTCACGTTCTATCTACCGGACGGCAACGTCTATCAACGAATGATCACGCCGGTCGATCCGTTTGGATTGGGCGGCAACATCGATCGCTCGGACATTTCACCGGTGACGATGGGTTTGTCGCCGCTGAAGCGGAACCCCGCCTTGAGCCAACGCCCACAAGCGCCGGGCAAGGGGGGCAAGATGACGGCGGCGCGCTATATGGCGTACACGCAGGTTCCGTTGCCTGTAGCCGGTACGTGGATCACGCAGCACAACCTGTTTGGCGCGTGGACGATTACCGTCGATGCAACGCGCGACGGCAAGACGTTAGGTCAGGCTCTCAGCACCATCACTTTCAACGGGCGCTGAGTCGGGGATTACCGTTTTTCCAGAAGTCCGCAGTATCAAATGGGGCCGCCTTCGTGGGCGGCCTCAGTTGTTATGCGAGTGTGCTCGTTGGCGACGCGATGCTGGCTCGAGCGCGCAGCATCACCGTGCTTCGCCGTGCGCCGCGTATTCGAGGCGGCCGCGCTGTGTCGCCCGATTTCTCCACACGCGACTCACTCGGTTCGCCCGGCGTCGCGCCCCGGCTTCTTCACCCGCCGCTCATTGCAAAACCACTGCGCGACATCCGCAC
>CAZAHQ010000123.1:0-9437 GCA_964484415.1 uncultured Acidobacteriota bacterium
AAAGGAAGGCGCACTGCGACCCTAGAGTCGCGTCCCACTGCACGACTCGACCGCCGAACCCGCGAAGGAAACCGGCGAGGCAGAACCACTTTGTGATCGCAGCGATCTGGGTATCGTCCGCCCGTGAAGAGCCGCAAGGGGGACTCCATGATCGAGGGATCGCAAGCCGAACAATTCACCGCTGAGTCGAACGCCGTTCACCACATCGCGAAGAGACGTCACCGGCTTCTTGAGGCGCTGTCCGGACTGTCACCGAGCAGATCGCGTGTCACGCGCGGTGTCGCCCTGATCTGCGTGATAGCGCTGGCATCAACGCAACACCTGTTCGCGCAGCAAGCATGCAAACGGCGCATGGACCAAGACCCGACGCTCAACAACTTGGTCGATCCACCGGGTTACAAGACAGCCACGCTCGGCACGCTTGGTGGAGTGGTCCGCACCGGCACCGGTACACAAGCGATGATCCTGATTCCTGGGCTTGGCTTTGGCGGAGATGTCTTCAACGGATTGATGGAGGGGCTCGCGGGGCAGTTTCGTATGTATGCGGTGACACTGCCTGGCTTCGGCGGGACGGCGGCACCGCCGTCGCCCAGCGAGAAGACCAGCTTCGGTGAGCAGACTTGGACCAACGCCGCGATCACTGCGATCGAGAAACTGATTAGCGACGAGAAGATCGAGAACCCGATCATCGTTGGACACTGGCTGACAGGAACTCAAGTTGCGTTGCGGCTTGCCATGAAGCACCCCAAGGAAATCAAAGCGGTAGTACTCCTGGCGGGCGCCGCACGAATGACGGCGAGCGATCCCGCGCGCGCGGCGCAGATCGCAACGCTGGAGAAGCGCGTTGCCGTCACCGACAACTTCATGGCGCCACGCTGGTTCAAGACGGTCAAGCGCGAGACCTGGGACGACAACAACTTCATGCCCGGCGACTACGCCATCAATCCGGTCTGCGGCCTGAGACTGTGGCGCGAAGCGGCGGCCCCACTGCTGCACGTCTGGGTTCGTTACCTCAACGAATTCAATGCGCAGGACGTGTGCCTGGAGATCGACAAGTTGACCGTTCCGGCACTGCTTCTGAAGCCAGGGCTCGACGGGATCTACCACGATCCCGGCAACAACTACATGGAGAGGTTTCTCGACGCGAGTTGGAAGGGATGCGCTGAAACAAATCCCAAGATCACAACCAAGACGATCGCCGACGCGCGCGCCTGTTTGTGGTACGACCATCCACAAGAAGTGACCCAAATCGTCACCGAGTTCTTGCAAGGCACAGCGACCTCAGCCGGTTCCAAGCAATGACCCTGGTGGATCTCGCAACGGAGGAGAGATGAAGCAAAGTAGCGATCGTTTGTTCATTGGCGTCGGCGGTCATGTCGTGGCGTTGGACCCAGCGACCGGCACCGAACTGTGGCGCACCAAGCTGAAGGGCTCGAGTTTCGTCACCATCTGGCTCTCGGGCAACCAACTGTTCGCTGGGGCCAACGGCGAGTTGTTCTGCGTTGATCCGTCTGCGGGGACCATCCTTTGGCAGAATCGACTCAAAGGGTTGGGCTTGGGCGTGGTCGCTTTCGCCACGAGTAGTGACGTCGTCGTCGACTCCGCAGTGATCGCGCAGCGGGCAGCAGCCGCGGCCGCCAGCTCCTAGCGGGCGATTTTCGAGCAGGGGAGAAATTCGCTCAAGTTCCTCGGCCTCAGGCCGATAGGGCGGACGGTTCCCGGCTCTGTGAGTCGTGGGGAGACGTCGCATGAAGGCGCCACTACATCCGAACGAGGCAGCTCGCTTACGTGCGCTGCGTCAGTACGCGGTCTTGGATACGCTCGAAGAGCGAGCGTTCGATGACATCACCATGTTGGCATCGCTGATCTGCGAGACACCCATCGCGCTGATCTCACTGGTCGACAGCGAAAGGCAGTGGTTCAAATCGCGCGTCGGGCTGCAGGCGAGGGAGACACCGCGAGAGCTGGCCTTTTGCGCCCATGCGATCTTGGCGCCCAACGATGTTCTGGTCGTGAATGACGCGGAGTTGGACGAGCGTTTTGGCGACAACCCGTTGGTGACGGGAGATCCGCGCATTCGCTTCTACGCTGGCGCCCCTCTCGTGGCACCGGCCGGCGAACCTCTAGGAACCGTCTGCGTGATTGATCGCAGACCGCGCGAGCTAAGCTCGGAAATGATCGAGGCACTGCGCGCACTGTCGCGACAAGTGGTCGCGCAGTTGGAACTGGGCCGGATCGTTGGGGAACTGCAGTCTGCGACGATGGAACTGCATTCTCGACAACGACAGCTCGAGGACTACAAGAAACAGCTCGAGCGTGCCAACGCTGAGCTTCAGGCTCAGAGCGTCACCGATACACTCACTGGAGTTGGCAATCGACGGGCATTCGATCAAACGCTGAATGAAGAACTGAAGCGCGCGTGTCGCAACAAGACGCAGGTCTCATTGCTGCTCGCCGATATCGACAAGTTCAAACACTACAACGACACTTACGGGCACCCGGCGGGTGATGCTGCCTTGCGACAAGTCGCACAGATTCTCGCTAGGCATTTGCGCCCGTACGATGTGCTGGCGCGCTACGGCGGTGAAGAGTTCGCAGTGATTCTCCCCGAAACCGACGCGGAGGGCGCGATGGTCGTTGGAGAGCGGCTCCGGCGCGCGGTCGAAGAAACCACGTGGCCCCAAAGAGCCATCACCCTGAGCGTCGGAGCCAGCAGCTGTCTCGATTCGGCCGCTGCTGCAGCGCTGATAGCCGAGGCCGACGGAGCGCTGTACCGCGCCAAGGGCGAAGGGCGAAACCGTGTGTGTCACGCGGTGAAGGTGTCTGACCTCTGCCACGCCCCGTGAGGGAGTTGTTCGAATAAAGCGCTACCTTACGCGCTAGATCCGAAGTCGCGGCAGGCGATAATGCGCGTATGCGAAACCGATCCCGAAGCCACGGATTTGTCCTGACGAGAGCGATCTGTGTGCTGACCGCCGTTGCGATCGGCGCATCGTGCGCAACCAGCCGCCAACGCGAAGTCACTGTCGCGCCACAGTTCTTCCGCTCGCCCGATCCCGCGATTGCGGCGCTCCCATTCTCCGAGGCAGTTCAGGTCGGGGACTTGCTGTTCCTGTCGGGGCAGATTGGCAACGTTCCCGGCACACTCGACTTGGTGCCCGGCGGAGTCGTGCCCGAGTCGAAGCAAACTCTCGAGAACATCCAGGCGATCCTCGCTCGACATGGTTCGTCGTTCGACAACGTCGTGAAGTGCACCGTGTTTCTTGCCGACATGCGCGACTGGCCTGCTTTCAACGATGTCTACCGCGGGTACTTCAAGGCACATTTCCCAGCGCGAAGCGCTCTGGGGGCGAACGGCCTGGCTAGATCCGCGCGCGTTGAGCTCGAGTGCATCGCTCATGTGCCGTCGCCGGCGGAATAGAGCGCGGCGGCGAGAGTGTCACGATTGCTGTATCGGCGGCGATGGATACAGAGAGGGATGGTACTTCGCAGATGAACCCATGGATCGCGAAGGTGGTGGTGCTAGCTGCGAGTGGCGTGATGATCGCGATTCGAGCACCGCACGGCCAGCGTAGTCGCAGCGTGAAGGTGGTGAGGGACCGCCGCGGCACGCTGGAGAGTGTGCTACTCACGATTGTCATGATCGGTTTCTTCATCCCGATTGCCTGGGTCGCCTCGCCGGTATTCTCGTTTGCGGAATATTCGCTGCGTCGCGGTCCACTCGTAGCGGGCGTGGTCTGCTTGGCGGCCGGCCTGTGGCTGTTCTACCGCTCGCACGCAGACCTTGGCACCAACTGGTCGATCACGCTCCAAATCCGAGAACAGCATCGACTGGTGACAGACGGCGTGTTTCGGTGGGTTCGTCACCCAATGTATCTGGCGCTATTTCTGTACTCCGTCGGCCAGGTGCTGGTGCTACCAAACTGGGTTGCTGGGCCATCGTACCTACTGACCTTCGGGCTTCTGTTCGCGGCTCGGGTGCAGGCCGAGGAGCGCATGATGTTCGAGGCGTTCGGCGATGACTATGTCCGGTACAGTGCCAAGACGAAGCGACTGCTGCCGGGCATTTGGTAGGTGCTTGCGATGGATTCAACCGCGCGGGTCTGCAGGTGGAGTCACCGATGCTCTTGATGCGAAAGCCATCCGAATCGGACGTGCTGCGATTTCTCGAAACGCAGCATCTGGCGACATTCTCTTATTCTGCCGTGGGCGCCTCGCGTGCCACGCCTCCCACCGGCTATACCGTCGACCACAACAGAATCCAACTCGGCAAAGGAGCCGATACCTATCGCAGCGCAGTATCGGCCGTTTGCGCCTGGCGCATGCTCGAGCTTGGATGGGTTGAGGCCTACGGCACTCGAGCGCCACTCGAGGTTGGTCAGACCGTGGCGGTACTTGTGCGTTGGTGCAACCTGTACTTCCTCAACGCCTGTAGAGTTGCATACCTCGTTAACGAGCAAGACCCAGTTCGCAGGTTCGGGTTTGCGTACGGCACCCTACCGGAGCATGGAGAGAGTGGGGAAGAACGGTTCACGGTGGAGTGGCTGGCCGACGATTCGGTGTGGTACGACTTGCTTGCCTTCTCCAGGCCCAACCAGATGCTGGCTAAGGTTGGCTACGTTTTCACTCGCAGGCTACAGAAGCGATTCGCCCGCGATTCAATGGCGGCGATGTTGCGATGGACCGGACAGTCACAGCACGAGCCGAGCGTGGAAAGTCGGCCTGAAACTACGAAAGGAGTATCGGAACGATGACATCAAGTGATGACAATGAGCAGTCCCTCGGGAGCCGGGAGTTCACTACCACGCGGTTGATTGCGGCCCCGCAGGAGCGCGTGTTCCGCGCGTTCAGCAATCCAGCACTCTTGGCGCAATGGTGGGGGCCGAACGGCTTCACCAATACATTCCACGAGTTCGATTTGCAGCCGGGCGGCGCGTGGCGCGTTGTCATGCACGGCCCCGATGGCACCGACTACATCAACGAGAGCGTCTTCGTTGATGTGCTGGCTCCTGAGCGAATCGTATTTCGCCACGAAAGAACAATGCATCGATTCCAGATGACGATGAACTTCGATCGCGAGGGGAACAAAACCAGATTGACGTGGCGCATGTTGTTCGATTCCGCGGAGGAGGCCGACCGGGTGAGGGGATTCGTCCCCGCTGCCAACGAACAGAACTTCGATCGCCTCGAAGCGCTCCTGGCGGCGACTGCCGACAGCTAGTCGGCCGCGCCGGCGAATTGGCCGGCCTGCGGGCCGCTTGGTGACCTATAGTGCGGCGAGCCGCAGATGCGCGAGCGCTTCAACGCAAACTCTATCGGTAAGGATGGCGATCGATGTCAGAAAGAGCTTTCGAGAACGTGCTGGATGTCTACAAGAAGCGAATTGCCGCTGAGGCTGCGTTGGCGGCGACGTTGTCGCCGGAGGAACAAAGCGCGCGGCGGGATGAGTTTCTGCTCGAAATCGGCGAGGAGGTCGCGCGGTTTCTCGCAGGCCTCGTGATTGGTCTTGACGCAAAAGTAATTGTCGAGGTTGGTACGTCGTACGGCTATTCCACGTTGTTTCTGGCCGATGCGGCGCGCACCACGGGCGGTAGGCTGTACACATATGAGCTATCGCGAGAGAAGCAGGCCTTCGCCAAAAACCGACTCGCCGAAGCGCGACTGGGCGAGTACGTCGAGTGGATACTCGGTGACGCAATCGAGATGGTCGAGCAGCAACCTGGGCCAATCGATTTCGCGCTCATCGACCTGTGGAAGGATCTGTACATTCCCTGTTTCGAGAAGATCTACCCGAAGCTCGCCGCTACCGGTGTGGTGGTGGCGGACAACATGCTCCTCCCCGAGGTATTTCGTGAACACGCCACCGCATACCGCGCGGCCGTTCGTGCCAAGCCCGACATGGAGGGGGTGTTGCTTCGCATGGGGAACGGGATCGATGTGAGCTCGCGGCGGTAACGCTGGCGCCAGTCTCAGGATCGGGAGGGATGCCGCGGTTCGATGTCGCCACGGCGGCCGATGCACGCACACGATGGAGGTGATGAGCATCCATCGGCCATGAGCGCACCCAGCGATCACGACAACCCGAGCGCCGGGCGCTCGCCACGTCTGCTGGACGAGATGCATCGCGAGTTGCGCCTAGCCCGCTACAGCCGACGCACCGACAAGGCGTATGTCGGGTGGGTCGTGCGCTTCATTCTGTTTCATCGAAAACGTCACCCGAAGGACATGGGCGCAGCTGAGGTGACGGCCTTTCTGTCGCATCTAGCGGTGAAGGGTAAGGTGGCCGCGTCGACTCAGAACCAGGCACTCGCGGCAATCCTGTTTCTGTATCGGCGCGTGCTGAGAATCGAGTTGCCTTGGATGGACGAGATCGTGCGCGCCAAGCGCCCCGCTCGCTTACCCGTCGTGCTTTCTCGCGAGGAAGTGCGCCGGCTGCTTTCCGAAGTCGAGCCCAACGCGTGGCTGGTGTGCGCACTGTTGTACGGTTGCGGCTTGCGCTTGATGGAAGCGCTCCGACTACGCGTTCAGGACATCGATTTCGATCAGCGGCTCATCGTCGTGAGAAACGGCAAAGGAGCCAAGGATCGGCGAGCCCCGCTCCCGGCATTCGTGCGCGACACGCTGCGCGAACACCTGCGCTTGGCGAAGGCGCAACACGAAGACGACCTGCGCCGCGACGCCGGCCACGTCGAGTTGCCCGACGCGCTGGCGCGCAAGTACCCCAACGCCTCACGAGAGTGGATCTGGCAGTGGGTGTTCCCCGCAACGAGGCACTATGTCGATCGCGCGACAGGCCAACGCCGGCGCCACCACCTTCACGAGACCGTCATTCAGCGCGCGATCCACGCCGCCTCGATTGCAGCCCGGCTCTGCAAGCGTGCACATGCCCACGCACTGCGACATTCGTTCGCCACTCACCTATTGGAGGACGGCCACGACATCCGAACCATCCAGGAACTCCTCGGACACCGCGACGTGAGCACCACCATGATCTATACGCACGTCCTGAACCGCGGTCCGCTGGGCGTGGTCAGCCCTGCCGACAAGCTGAACCTGGAGCCCCGCAGATCGTGACCTAAGACAAGCGACAACTTGCTGGACTCTGGGCTATAGTTCGCCGTCGCTCTGCAGCATAAGCAGTCAGATATCACGGCGGATAAAACCAGAGCGACGGGGGGAAGTCCATGGCGTCGTGGAGCTTCCAAAACCAGGCGATCGATTCGGCGGTCTTACGCGGACCGTCTATTTGTAGTTGGAAAGCAGAAGCGTCCGGGTACTGTTCTTCGGAGTCGAGATGAAGAAGCTCCTGTTGGGCTGCCTTGCGATTGTCGGAGGCATGATTGTGGTCGTTGTAGCCATAGCGATTGTCGGTGCTTGGTTCAGCTCTTCGATCGACCGGGCGGGCACTACCGCGAACACCAACGCTGCCGAACGCGCTCCCGGGCCGGACGCGAAGGCGCGACAGAAGATCCTCTCCACGCTCAAGCCAGAGAAGGATGAGTTTCAGCAGGCTACTTTTTACAAGCATCCGCGGGCGCCGGCCCTCGGAACACAAATCCAGCTCTATATTGTCGAGTCGGGCGATCGGTATTCACTCCGACTACTCGCAACCTATGAGGGCGATGACTGGGTCTTCTGGAGGAAGCTGCACATCAAAGTGGGGGAACGAGTCGTTACGCTCGACGCCGGTGCATTCGAGGTGAAACGAGAGAACTCAAGCGGAACAGTCTGGGAGGTTCTCGACGCACCAGTCGCTTCTGCCGCCGTTGGTGACGAGAAGTTGAACTTCAATGAGAAAACGGCGCTTACATTCGCTACCATCATGAAGGCAGAGTCAATGTCTATGCGATTTGAAGGTCAGCGTGTCAGCGATCGCAAGGTCCCGAAAGCTGAGTTAACTCGGTTCCAGGAGGTGGGGATGAAGTATATGGCGCTGTTCGGGCTAAAGTGAAATCGCACTCTCTGGAGATGCCTACAATGCAAACTCGCACGGCCGAGCCTCTTGTGGAGTACGCGCGATCATTTCTTTTTCGAACACCGCGCATTCGTCGTTGCCGTGTGTCTCATCTTCAGCGACCGTTGCTGGCAGTTCCAGCGACGGTCTTTCCAACTATCGCCTCAAGCAGCCGGGCCTAGCTGTGCGTCGCGAACGTTGCGCGTCAACGCCGGCCCGCAGCTTAGGCAAACGTTGGACGGACATTCAAACGAAGAGGAGCGTGCGATGAAACCTGAAACAAAGTCTGCGCTGGCTCTGGGTAGTGGCCTGTGCTTGCTTTCATGGCTCGGTAACCGTGCTGGTGTTTTCACGCATCAACCGAACACGTTCCCTCGCGGCGCCGCAGTCCTACTGGTCACTGGAGTGTTGTTTATGACATTGCGTCACCTGTCACATAGCGGGCGCGCCCAAAGTCGCGTCGAACTTCAGCGCGCTGGCTGGTCCGTGGTGTGGCGTGCAGCAGTTCCGTTCGCGTTGTTCACAACGGCCCTCGGCCTATCGACGTTCCAGTTGCACAGCGGTTGGCACGCTGCCGGACTGACGCTCGTGCTGCTAGTCGGCACGCTCGCCACCACGGCTGCCGTTGGCTGGGCATCTACATTCATCGTCGCGCGGTGGCTCAGCCGGTCTCGCGCAACGGCCTCAGCGTGAGACCTACCAGCACTCGTCGTTGCCGGTCCAACTTCTGCCTCAAGCAGACGGGCCTCGTTGTGCGCCGTGAACGTTGTGCGTCAACGCCGGTCCGCAGCTTAGGCATGCGTTCGGCAGACTTGTCCAGTGTGCATTCAGCCGCGGAGGGTAGGGTAAGTGAGTGAGCTGACGGACTTCCTGGCGGCCCATGGCTATGTGCGTGTGCCGCTCAGACGCAGCGTCGTGGGTCATTTCCACACCGACGGTACGCTCAACGGTCGCCCTGTCGAAGTGTTGGTGGACACCGGGGCCGCAATCACAGTGGTCGCCATGTCAGTGGTTCAGGCCGTCGGTCTCCGCTCGGAATGGCTCAACCGCGAGGCGGGAGGGGCGGGCGGCGCCCTCGATCAGTACCGAGTCGAGGGGGCGGTCTTGCAGCTCGGATCGCTGATTCCGCGCCTGGCGGGCCCGGCGGGGCTGGACTTCGAGCACGTGAACGGCCCCCTCCGAGCGAACGGGTCGGCCGAAGTCGACGTGATCCTCGGGGCGGACGTGTTTGACGCTCATGCGGCCGTGATCGACTACGCCACCGAGTCCCTGTTTCTGAAGGCGGTCGCGGCCGAACCAAACGCTGGACCTGACCCGGGCGCACAGGAGCTTCGAGAGCGATGACTGGTACCGACCCGTGCGTGACCTGGCAGAGGCTGCCGAACAACAGCATGCAGTGGACGGCGCTGCGCGCCGCCGCTGATGCTAAGCGTTGATATGACTTCGGATGTCAATCGAAGCGGGACTGTTTTCTACACGCGAG
>CAZAHQ010000124.1:0-9433 GCA_964484415.1 uncultured Acidobacteriota bacterium
GCTTCCAAGTCGAGAGAACGAGGCTATGACGCTGCGAATCAGCTTTGTCTTCGTGCTTTTGTGTGTTGCCGCATCGCTGTCCCCTGCCCGCGCCGAAGCGCCTGCCTCGACTACAGAGCTTCGCGATGCCGACGTGCGCGCCCTGATGCTCGTTTCGTACGTCGACGGTGTCGATCGCGAGATCGCACATCGATGGCTCAGTGACGACGACGCCCCGCGGCTCGCCGCGTTGCTGGCCGAGCCCGACTTCGAACGCAAGGACAATCTTGTCGCGTTTTTGGGTTACCTCGACCACCCCGCGGCAGCCGCTGCGTTGAGTCGGTACGTGTTGGAGACGAACTCCGTGACACGCGTCGACGACGCGCGTGCCCGCGCTCTGCTGCCGACTGCACTTCAGCGCATCGCGAGCCGTCAACCTGCCGAGGACTCGGGTGACGATGGGAGCGCGCGCTCGACAACAGACAGCCCAGCTCGACGAAGCGCTGCACCCTCGATGCTGTTACCCGATCCTGCCTCCGACGCCGTGCTCGCCTCGCTGACCTACGCCAACCATGTCGACATCAGCAAACCGATGTCGGACGAGCGGCTCGACCGCGTGCTCGAGGTCGCCACGAATGTGGTGGGCCGTTCCGACTTCAAAGCCGATGTTTCGTGTTGCTTTCTGCTCGACCGCTCCGGCAACGCCGGGACGTTCGGTGTTGCGGACGACGGACTCGACACGATCGATACCCAAGCGGAACTCGACGCGGTACTGGCCCTCGACGTGGCGCGCGTGAAGATCGTGAAGGCGATCAACTTCTGCAAAGGCCGCAAGCGGACCAATGTGCTTGGTTGTAGCCCGCAGGATGGCCGGAGCATCGTGCTGGTTCGCATGACCCAACCATCGGACGAAGCCGTGCTGTGGCTGCACGAGCTGGGCAAGAACGCGGGACTGGATGGCTCGACCGACACGCGGAATGTCATGGCCAAAGTTGCCAACGCGACCAACCGGGGACTGACAGCGACACAGTGTGCTGCGTTCCACGCACTCACGAGCGGCGACGGCCTGCAGATTTCCAGCGCGGGCGCCTGCGATGACGTCGATGGCGATGGGGTTCACACACTGATCGACAATTGCCCCACGGTCGCCAACGCCGGTCAAGGAGACCTCGACCTGGACGGAACCGGAGATTTCTGCGAGGAGGGCACGCTTGCACCGGTCGCACCCGAGTCGGGCGTGAGCGTCTACCTGGACGAAGCGCTGGAGATGTCTTGGACTCGCGGCGCGGGGCAGATCCAGATGGAACTGCAGTTCGCTGCATCCCCGGAGTTCAAGCGAAACGAGAAGCTCGTCAGCAGTGGGTTCCAGTTCTTCCCCACCGACAAAACGACACCGTCGATTGGGCTTTGGCAAACGGCTCTGAGACTCGGCAAGGGTGAGGCTCCGATCTATTGGCGTGTGCGCGGCAAATCGCCTGATGGCAAAGCGACCGCACAATCGCAGGAACCTCGGGCGATTCTCCTTGATCAGGCAATCGCGTCGACGGTGACAGAACCGCCTGCCGATTGTGAGGCGCCCAACCCTGACTGCACGTTCGACATCGACAAGAAAGATGCACCGCTGTTGAAGTGGGAAAAGAACCACAATCAGCGTTACCGGATCCTGTTTGCCGGCAACCCTGAGTTCACCGGAAAAACCTTCCGAGCCTCGCGCAACTACAGTCTGTTCTTCACCGCCTGGCAGATGGACGGCGGTACGTGGTCCGAACTTCGCAAGCGGTTCTGGCAGGAAGGTCAGACGAGCGAGATCTGGTTCCGCATCGAAGCGCGCGACGCACTCGCACGCGAGACCACGTCCCCTCCCGCCCGCCTCTTCATGGCCGACCTCCCCGAACCCCCCGCCCCATAACCTAAGAATACGGGGACGGTCTACCTAAAGCGGAGTTAGTCCGTTCTCGCACCGTGCGCGCATTCAAGACGCGCCGATCGACCGGGCGGAAGCACTTCGACCTACTCTGCTTTAGGTAGACCGTCCCCGGATTTTTCCCTGGATTGCGTGGGGGGTCAGGTGGATTTGTAGCGGGGGCCTTCGCCGCCTTCGGGTGGGACCCAGTAGATGACGCCGTAGGGGTCGGCGATGTCGCAGATCTTGCAGTGCACGCAGTTGCTGAAGTTCAGATGCAACTTCACACCGCCTTCATCGGCCTTGATCATTTCGTACACGCCGGCAGGGCAAAATTTCTCGCAGGGATTTCCGAACTCCTCGCGACAGCGTGTCCGGCATAGATCGGTATCGACGACCAGCAGATGTGCCGGCTGATTCTCTTCGTGACGAGTCGCCGAGTGATAGACGTCGGTCATGCGATCGACGATCAGCTTCCCGTCGTACGGCGGCGTGGCTGGTGCGGGTCGCCGATAGTCCGAGAGCCGTGCGCGGCGATGATGATCTTCGACGGCTGGGTACCGCTCGCGCACGCCCCGCCCGCCGGTGAGAAACTGCAAGCCGGTGTGAACCATGCCGCGCAGCAGTCCCTTTTGATACGGTTGGCGGAAGTTCCTCACCTTGTAAAGCTCTTGTCCGGCGGGACCATCCTTCAAACGCCGTTCGTACGCAGACAGCCGTGCGGCCGAGACATCGTCCGCGGCCAGCGCATCGAGCGCCGTCTCTGCAGCGGCCATGCCTGATTCCATCGCGAGGTGAATTCCTTTCAATCGCATCGAGTTCAGCATTCCGACGGCATCACCCAACAGCATCGCGCCGTCGACCGCCAATCGCGGAATCGCCCAGTAACCCCCTTCCGGAATCGCTTTGGCGCCGTACGAAACCAGTTCGCCCCCTTCCAAGATGGCCCGGATAAAGGGGTGGGTCTTCAGTTCTTGTAGCCGCTCCTGCACGTTCAGTCGTGGATCGGGAGAATCCAGTCCAGCCACCAATCCGACCGACACCAGGTTCGCTTGCATGCCGTAAAGAAACGCTCCGCCAAAGGTATCGGATCGCAGTGGCCACCCCATGGTGTGTAGCACTCGCCCCGCCGCGAACCGTCCTTCCGGCACGCGCCACACTTCCTTTGCACCGCCGTTGTAGAGCTGCGGGTTCTTCCCTTCCGACAATCCGGCGTCACGAATCAACGCTTGCGAGAGATTGCCCCGCACTCCATCGCAAATCAGCGTGATGCGCGCGCGAACCTCGTAACCCGGCTCGAAGTTGCCGCGCGCTTGTCCGCGCTTGTCGATGCCTCGATCGCCGGTCCGCACGCCGACGACCCGTCCGTTCTCGCGCGCCAACGCCACCGCAGCGAACCCAGGGAACAGGTTCACGTCGAGCGCTTCTGCCTGCGATGCGAGCCAGGCCACCAGCTTTTGTAGCGAGACCACGAACGAACCGTGGTGCTGCATCATCGGTGGAAGCCACGGAACCCGGTAGTGACCGGTGGCCGTCAGGTACAGCATCGCTTCCTGCCCGACCTCCGCCTCGACCGGCGCGTCTTTCGTTCGCCAATCGGGGATCAGGGCGTCCAATCCGCGCGGATCGAGAATGGCGCCGGACAGGCTGTGAGCGCCGAACTCATCCGCTTTCTCGAGCACCGCCACTGCGGGCGGTTCGATCCCCCGCCGTTGCGCCTCACGTACCAGGTGGATGGCCGCGGCTAGGCCGGCGGGGCCTCCGCCGACGATGGCGACATCGACTTCAAGCGTTTCGCGGTCTTCGGCCATCGGACTTCAGGTCCCCGTCGCTCTCCCCGGCGGCGGATATTGCGGGGCGCCCCCCGCACACGTCAAACGGGGTTCGTTATGCGCCGGTTCGGGCCGTCCTTGCGGGCGGGTCGCTGCATACACACAATGCAGCCGTTCCTGCGGTTCCCCGTCCCGCGTCACGAGGTGCCCCAAATGACCCAACGGTCTCTCACGATTGCGTTCGCCGCGCTGGCCTTGATTTCACTCTCATGCGACAAGGCCCAGAAACTCACACCCAAAGAGCGCCGCATCTCGCTGGCGACCACCAACGCGAACATCTGCCCAAATCCGTCGACCGGACAGGGCGAGACACAACTAGTCGCCACCATCTACGGCGACGATGGCACGGTCGCGCCCGACGTGCCGGTGACCTTCACCACCGACTCGGGGACGCTCTCCGAGAGCACGGTTCGAACCAACACCGCAGGCCAAGCGGTCACGGTGTTGAGCACACCGCGTCCTGTCGGCGACCTGCTCACGGTCGTCGGCTCGCTTGCCGATGGCCGCAGCGATGATGTCGATCTGAATGCGCCACTACCGCCGTTCGTCAGCCTGATACCTCAGCAGCTCGATCCGGTATCCGGTGAGGTCGAAGAATTCGCGCTTACCATCGGATCGGCCTGCAACATCAGCGCTCTGGATATCAGCTTCTCTTGGGAAGGGGGCGCTGCCAGCGGCGAAACGCCGTACCCGCCGGAGGATCTGCTGGTCTACAGCTGCGATGATCCGGACAGTACTGCGGATGACCCTGACGACTGCGGGGACGGAGAGAGTTTCGTGGAAACCGGAATCCTCAACGCAACCGAGGATGGTGCCGAGATCCCAACCACATTCGAGGTGATCGACAGCTCGCCAGGCCATCTGCGTATCAAGTACTTCCGCAACGATTCATCGTCGGGCACGAGCGTTGCTGGTACCTACTTTCGTGTCGGCTTCAAGCCCGGCGTCGTACTCGCGACCGACTCGAAAGAGAAACGGCGTGTGACCTTCTCGTACGACACCATTACCGTGACACCGACCGATGGGCGCCCGTACCAGTTCGGCGGAGAGCGAATCGCCATGCCGATTATTGAAATCCAACCAAAGCCGGCGACTTGAATCTCACACCCGACATCGAAACGACATACCGCCCGAGTAGCCACACGGGTGTCACAGCAAACGTGACCTCGCAACCGGCGCTTTGGACGTTGAGCGACGTGTGGCGCCTTCCGTTCCCCGATCTGAACGCCTTCGATCGACTTGTGGGTCGCCTCGTCATGACATTCTTTCGGCGGCGCCTGTTGTTGGTGGAGGGACTCGAACACATCGCCCCCGTCAACGATCCATTCGTGCTGATTGCCAATCACAATCAGAAAGCCGAGGCGGTGCTGGTCCCTTCGTTGCTGATCACGTTGCGCGGCGGACGGGGCATACGGTTTCTCTCGGACTGGATGTTCCAACTTATCCCGGTTGTCTCTTTGCTAATCCGGCGAGGGCGCGTCATTACCCTGACCAACAAGTCGGCGCGCCCGCGATTTCTGAACCTGCTCAAACCTCTGTGGCACAATCCGTTGCCCGCGTTGGTGCGCGCACGGAAAGCGTTGGAGCAGGGCGAGTGCGTCGGTGTTTACCCTGAAGGCACGCTCAATCGCGACCCGTGTCGGTTGTTGCCTGGAAACCCGGGGGCGGCGCGCATCTCGCTGGAAACGGGTCGCCCGGTGGTGCCGCTGGGGATTCGCTTTCCTGGATGGCCGCCGGATCGACCGATCGGTGCGCATGCACCGATGGCGCTCAGCATCGGCGCACCGCTCACACCTCCCGTACCGGCGCGGCCGGGCAAGCCGACGCCTGCCGAGGTTCGCGCTTGGCATGCCGTGTTGATGCAAGAGCTATCGCGGCTTTCAGGCAAGACTTGGTCTGCACCGCCGAGGGACTGACGACGAGATGGCAACCGACACGCGGCTTCAAACGATCAAGGTGCTGGATGCGGCAGGGCGCGAGTTAGCGCTCGAGGTATTGCGCGCAACCTATCGCGACGAAAAAGGCTGGGTCGATGACGAGCGCACGCAGGTCCCGATCGCCGATCTCACCAACCCGGCGATCTCGTGGTGGGTCGTTCAGCGGGATGGTCGTTCGGTTGGCGTGGTCCGTGCGCTCTACGATCCACCGCTGCACCTCTACAAGGACTACGGCCTGCAATTGCTGAACGGGGTCGAGGTCGATGTCGAGGCGTTTCTCCGCAACAACCGAATTGCAGAGGTCGGACGTTTCGCCGTCCTACCCGAATTTCGCAACCAAGTGCTGGTCGCTGCGGCGTTGATGCGCGCGGCATCGACCGAAATCGCCGGGCGCGGTTACTCGCATCTCATCACCGATGTGTTCGAGAACGACCCGCACAGCCCCTATCACTTTCACACCACGGTGATGGGTTTCGTGCCGGTGGCGACGCACGATGTTGGAGAACTCAATCACCAGGGAAGGCGAATCACGCTCGTGTTGGACTTGAGAGCGGCGTACCAGAAGTTGCGCGCATCCAACGGATTCATCTTTCGATTCCTCACCGGTCAGTGGGATCCCGAGTTGCACGCCCGAATGGGGTCGTAGCGTTGTCGCGACGTTCGACGTCACACCCATCCACGAGCTTTGTAGTACGCCAAGCCGATCCACTCGTGCAGCGCCGCCGTCGTGCGTTGCAGCGCAGCGGCATCGGGAAACCAATCGGTCCATTCGAACCGCGCTGACTTCACGGATGCTGGGAACTCCGGTTGTGAATCGAGCCCGGCTCGGCTGAGTGCGCCGCGAGAGCGCGCCATGTGTATCGGGGAAGTCACAAGCGCTACCCGAGTCCAGCCGTGTTGAGTCGCGAGCGCTGCACAGTTCAGTGCGTTGCCGCGCGTGTCGCGCGCGGCACCCTCGAGCACGATTCGCTCCGGCGCCAAGCCGAGTGCGATCGCCTCCTCCTGCATGCGCGAGCCCGATCCGATCGTCTGACCCGGTAGCGGACCGCCGCTGAAGACGACGATCGACTCCGGCCAGCGCCGTGCTGCAATCAGCGCGGCGTGCAATCGCTCACGCGAGGAGGTCCCCAGCGGTGCCCCGGCGACCGCACTCCCCTCGATTCCGCCAGAGAAGACGACGATCGCTTGCACCTGCTCTGTTCCGACGCCTGACGAAGAACTCGGCCAACGCTCCGCGAGACTGACCAACGATCGTTCCAAACGAAACGACAGCGGCGGACACGCCGCGAGCAGGAGCACCAACCACGCGGCGGCGATCAGGCGGAGCGGGATTCGAAACCGCACGTCGGGCGGCCGGCGCCGCGCCCGCCAAGATACAAGCAACGCAAAGACCCCTAAGATCGAGATCCAGCCCAGGGGGGATGTCAGCAGGTCGCGCATGTCCGAATTGTGGACGAGGTACTGAGTCAACGGCAGCGTGCCTTTCCGAAACGTTGAACCTAGCTTAGCGGTCGAGGGTAACGGCACCTCGTGCGAGGCCGGAGAGCCCATCGCGCGCTCGCTACGAGGCCAGGAGGGAATCGCCGGTGAGCACGATCGAAGAGATCATGCGGGAATTCACGGAAACGGGAGTTGAAACCGCGTTCCAGGTGGGGAACCGCACGTACCAGGTCTTCGCTTACAAAAGCCCTGGCAAGGCCGGTCCCAGTGTGCGCTGGAAGCTCTACGAGCTCGAGGGCAAACCGGGTGGGGCGCTCAAAGGGTTGACCTTCGGGATCGCTGAGGGGGTCCGTGAGGCGCTCGAGGATGTCGTTCGGAGTGCGGAGGAGCACGCGCTCTTCGGCGAGGTTCATCGGCCGCGACGCGCAACGTTGTCATTCAGGCCGGCACCGCAAGACTAACGCAGCAAACAGACGATCGACTCTATCCCGGGCGGCTCACCAAGCCGCCCGTTCTTTTTTCCCGGCGGTACATGCGTCCTGGATTCCACCTGTGCCGGTAAGTGCACGGATACAAAACGAATCGAGGCACCCGGAGGTGCCTCGATTCGCAATACCCAAGCTTTGGATCGTTACTTGCCGAGGAGGCGCATGATGTTGGCAATCGTCTTGTCGGAAAGCACGGTCTTGTCCGACACGGTGAAGCTGCCGGCAAACGGCGTGACCTTCGAACCGAGACCGGCCGCGTTCCACGCCGACGCCGCGCCATTCACGTCGACCTGACCGTTGGCGTTGACATACTGGCTGACCAGCGCCGCCATCTGCGAATCACTCTTGGCCAAGTTGGCCAGGAATGTGGCGAGACCGGTGCTGGGGGCGATACGCGACTCGAGCTCTTGCACGTTCAGCTTACGGCTCATGAAGACTCTCCTCCGGCAGGATTTCCCTGCCCTCAACGTTGGGGACCTTTCTGGTCCATGGATCTCACCCGTACGCCTCTCCGCGTACGAGCCCGACCATCCTGACAACAGCAAGCGTCGGGCCAACGCTGCATGGTATTAGAGGGAGGCAATACGCTGATGCGCCTCGGTTCGCCGCGATCCGCGGTGTTTCTCGATCAGGACGGCTGAGTTAGTCAGTTGCTCCAGGGCCGTCGTCTTGATGACGAGGCTGAGTCGAAGCGTTCAGACTTTGAACAACTGAAGAACGAAAGGCTAGAGCAAGGACGGATCGATCATCCTCAGTACACGTCGCACGATCAGCGCGACCAATGGCTTCTTGCCGCACTCGATCTTGGCCGCGCCGGTCATGCCTGGTTTGAGCATGTCCGTGCCTTCCTCGACATTGCAGCGCACGCGAAACACCGCGCGGCCGAGCGGATCAGCCACGGCAGCGGCCGAGATCTCACTGACCGTGCCTCGAAACGAACGATCGGGGAACGCGGTGAATCGGAGCACCACCGGCTGACCGGCCCGAACCTCGCCGATCTCGCTCTCCAACATCTGCACGTCGGCGACGAGCTTGCTGGTGTCGACGATCTCCAACAAGGCCTCGCCCACGCCCAGGAAATCGCCGCTGTGCGATGTCAACTTCGGCGTCACCACACGTCCCGCGATCGGTGCGCGTAGCTCGCATGCTGCCAGGCGGCGCTCGATATCCTTGGCCTCGGTCTCGAGTCTTGCGACCTCGGCGCGAGCCGCGGCCAGCTTCTCGGGGGCGGTTCCGCGCGCGAGCAATCGCGATTCCTCGAGCGCGGTTCGAAGCTCGCCGCGGCGGATCTGCAGGTCCTTGCTGGTCTGCTCGAAGAAATCGGCCGAGACCAATCCCTCCTTCTGCAAGCGAGCCAAGCGCTGCGTGCGCGTTTCCAAGTGACTGACCTCAGTCTGCGCGGCACGGACCGTTTCGTGCGCCTGCTGCAAACGCTCCGGCTCGGCACCGCGCTCGAACATCGCCAACTGCGCTCGCGCTTGCAGGATGTTCGACTGCGTCATCGAAAGCGTGGTCTTCAATTCGTTCTGGGCCAGGCGAGCCACCACCTGATCGGCTTTTACGACGTCTCCTTCGCGCACCAAAAGCTCTGATAAGGCACCGGCAACCTCGGCGCGCACGGGAACACGCGAGCTGCCATCGAGTGCGGCAGGCCCTCCGACCCGCAGCGGTCGCGGCAACACCAAAAGCGCCCCGAGCACGATCATCAGCGTCGCTGCGGTCAGCGCCCCCTTGAGCGTCATGCTGTGGATTCGCTTGGCGGTCGCTCCAGCAAGCAACGAGAGCGGTTTACGGAGTAACCACGCGAGCGCCGCCAGCAACAGAACCGGACCGGCCAGTCCTGCCAAGCTGGTC
>CAZAHQ010000125.1:0-9423 GCA_964484415.1 uncultured Acidobacteriota bacterium
CTCGAAGATGTTCTTGATGTCGTTGATGAACATGCAGATTCGCTCGAGCCCGTAGGTGAGTTCGACCGGGATCATTTTCAGTTCGACTCCACCCATGACCTGGAAATAGGTGAACTGAGAGATCTCCATTCCGTCCATCGTCACCTGCCAGCCGACGCCCGCGGCACCCAACGTGGGTGATTCCCAGTTGTCCTCTTCGAAGCGAATGTCGTGAACCGACGGGTCGATCCCGAGCGCACGAAGCGACTCGAGGTAGAGCTCCTGCACATCGGCGGGGCTGGGTTTGAGAATCACCTGGTATTGGAAGTGCTTGTAGACCCGCATCGGGTTCTCGCCGTAGCGTCCATCGGCCGGCCGTCGTGACGGTTGGCAGTAGGCGACGCGCCACGGCTCATCGCCGAGCGAGCGAAAGAAGGTCTCCGGATGCATGGTCCCGGCGCCGACTTCCAGGTCGTACGCCTGGTGCACGATGCAGCCCAACTCGCTCCAGAAGTTGGAGAGTCCGAGATACATTTCTTGCAGTGTTTTCCTTGCCATCGCTGTTCCGTTCACCCGCCCTTTTTGCGTGCCGGCCGGCGCAGCGCCGTCAAGCCGCGCCATGAAACCAGTTCACGATCGGTGAAGCTCTTGATCAAGGTATGCAGCAACGACCGCAGATCGGCATCGGCCCTCGCGCTCAAGGCTGGCAGGTCAGCGGCCGGGGCGCTATGCGTGATCACCAACCATCGAGCCGCCTCGGCGGAGAGCAATAACGCTCCCGCAGGCCGATCCGTTTTGCAGAAGGCACCACGTTCCGGCGCGATCGCGATCGGGCCGCTGCCCAGCGGACGCCCACACACCGCGCAGGTCACCAGATCGGGCAGAAGCCCGGCGAGCCGCAGCGTCCAGCTTTCGGCGTAGCGGCACAACGGGTCGATCGGATCGTTGGCGGCGAACCGCTCGAGCACTGTATGCAGCAATCGGTAGAGGCGCGGGTCCTCGGACCCTTCGCGCGCGAACGCGGCGACCGTCTCCATGCTGTGGGCCACGGCGTAGAAACGCTCGAGCGGATCGGGTGAGGGAGGCGGCGTCAACGGCTGCGCTTCCTCCAACACGGTCACACCCCCTTCGCGTCGGCGCTCCCAGCGCGCGAGTAGATGCGTGCCGGGTTGCAGCGCGGCACCGAATCGCTTCTGCGAGCGACGTGCAGCCGGCGCGTGAGCATCGATCAACTCGCCCTGATCGGACAACATCACGACGCGCCGATCGTTCTCTCCTCTCGCCTCGACTACCAACACGATCGCCTCCTGCTCGCGCCGCATCAGCCGACGATGAAGAGGGTCGAGAGCGTGAAGAAGATCAGAATTCCGAGAATGTCCATCGAGGTGGTCACGAATGGTGTCGACGAAACCGCAGGATCGATTCCGGCGCGATGCAGGAGCAGCGGCAGCATCGCTCCCAACACCGTCGCGACCGCCATCGACAAACCCAACGCCAAGCCGACCACGAACGCCAACTGAATGGCATTGGCACCGCTGGCCTGTCCGCGCCAAACCAGCGCCAAATAGCTACCCAGTGTCAGCAGCGCACCAAACGCGAAACCGAGGGTGGCGGCCACGCCGGTTTCGCGCAGAAAAGCCGAGAGGAAATCGCCCTCCTTCAGGCGCCCCGTGGCCAAGCTGCGGATCACAACGATCGAGGACTGCGTTCCTGCAGAGCCTCCCATCCCCAACACGATCGGGATGAAGGCCGCCAATCCGAGCAGCTTTCCCCCCAGCGTTGCGCTGAAGCTATTGAACACGATAGAGGCCAAAAACCCGCCACAGAACGTGACCAACAGCCAAGGGGCACGCGCGCGGGCGGACTTGGCGGCCGAGGGCTCGATCCGCTCCTCTTCCGATGTTCCGGCCAAGCGCAGAATGTCCTCGCTCGCCTCCTCGCGCAGCACGTCCATCACGTCATCGATCGTGACCACGCCGACCAGCCGACCTTGATCATCGACGACAGGAATGGCAAGCAGATCGTATTTGGCGGCAACCTTCGCCACCTCCTCCTGATCGGTGTCGGTGCGCACCGTGATCAGGTCGGTGCTCATGAACTCTTTCACCGGTTGTTGCGGTGGGTGCGTCAACAACTCACGCAACGACAGCACGCCAACCAGATGGTTGCGATTGTCGATGACATACAAATAGAAGGCGATTTCTACGTCGCGCTTGGCTTGTAGCGCCGCGATCGTTTCCCCGGCAGCCAGGTCTTCGTGTACCGCAAAGACGTCGGGTGTCATCAAGCGCCCGGCCGTCTCCTCTTGGTAGATCAACAGCTTCTCGACGGTCGCCTTTTCCTCGGGGCGCATCAACTCCAGGATCGGTGTCGACTCGTCGGACTCCAGACCGGCCAAGATGTAGGCGGCATCGTTCTCGGCGCATTGTTCCAACAAGCGGGCTGCCGCCTCGACGTCGAGTTGGCGGATCAACTCGATCCCGCCCTCATGTGGCAGATCGACCAGAAACCTCGCCCCTAGCGCCGGCCCGTGTTCTGCGAGCACCTTGAAGAGCGCGATTTGTTCGCGTGTCGTGAGTCCATCGAATACCGCTCCGAAATCTCCCGAGCGGACTTTGGCCAAGAGGTTTAGAAGATGCGGGTGTGCTTGGCGCCGCAGAAAACGGCGCACCGGTTCGAGGACCAGGGCTTGCCTACGATCCAAGGGCACTTCGAGGCTCCGCTACCCGGGGGGCGGTTCATAAGGCGGCGCATGATACCCCACCGTCCGTGAGCTGGCCCCTCTTGGCGCTCCGATTCGCCTCTTTCCGCGTTGGGTGCGGTAGCCCCTCGACGTATCGTCTGGTCGTGAGACGACCGGCGCGGTTCGCGAGTCGGGTGTTGGCGGCGCTGGCCTCCAGCGGCGCGGCGTTAGCAGTCGATCCACCGCGCGTTCAACACGACTGCAACTTGCTCAGCCCGGTTCCGCGGCCGTGCGACAACGCGGTCGAGATCGCCCCACGCTCCTCGATCTATCTCGAGGTGATCGAACCGACGGCCGGCCACTGGCCGACCGACCCGGTCGACGTGGCCTCGATCGTGGTGACGCTCAAACGCGGCAGCTCGACGCCGGTCACCGTGTTCGGACCCAACCAGGTCTTCGCGCCCGGCTATTCCGGCTCGGTGACGCCGCAATTCAACGAGAACGGTGTCTGGGGTTACGGCGTACATATCATCCCTGCTACGGCACTCGACACGAGCACGACGTACACCGTCAAGGTCACCGGGCAGAATGCGGTGCGCCATCAACCGATCGACCCCAACACCAACAGTTGGAGTTTCAGCACTCGTCGCAGCCTCGCCGGCGCGTCGGCCAGTTTCAACATCGACCTCGCCGCGCCCACGGTCACCTGGCCGGGGCGGTGGTTCGCTGGGGCGGTCAAACCGAACTTCGACACCAGCAGGGTCTACGATCAGGCCGAGGTCTACGCGCTCTTCGATCAAGTCCGTCAGCGCCAACCGGACTTCATGCTGCAGGCGCGCGACTTCCCTTGGATGGGCGATTACATCCAGGCCAATTTCTTCGATGGGAATCTGAATCTCGTTCGCGAGCGACAGACGCGCCGTATCGTGCTGTTCCGCGATGTGGGGACACAGTCCGAGTTGACGCTCTCGGATTTGATCGAGGGGCCGCTCTACGGAATCGGACCGGGTCGATTGTTGTCGCAGGATTACCGGATCGGAGATCGCGTCTTGGTTTGCGATGCCACCCGATCCGAGGTACGGCAGATCGCTTCGATCAACGACTCCGCGAAGACGATTCGAATCGACAAACTCGCCACGCCGGCAAACCTGTGGCAACCCGGAGATCCGACCCCTCCGGCCGACGATCCACGAACGCCGGACAATTTCACGCGTCCGCTCGCCGCACTGCGACGGTTCGATCCGCCCGGCACACCGCTGTACTACTGGACGCGCCTGGACGACGAGATCGACCAGCATGTCGCGCACGGGCGAAAGCCGCTGGTCGACATTCACGACACACCGTACGACCTGTGCAAGACCGGCGTTGGAGAAAACGCCAACGGCGGTGTCTGTGGCAACGAACCGAAAAACTATGCCCAGTGGCACGACTTCATCGGTGCCCTGGTCGATCACCTGATCGACCGCTACGGGTCTACGGAGGTCGCCAGTTGGTACTTTTCGATCGGCAACGAGCCCGATCTATCGCCGTATTGGAGCCAGCACCCTGACGATTTCTTGCGCTACTACGACTACACCGCCAACGCGATCCTGCGCGCGTTCGAGAATCGGGGTCTGGACAGTGCGACGATCAAACTCGGCGGGCCGGAGGATTCCGGAATCTTCCCCGGCCACGAGAACCAGATCTTGTATCACTGCAGCCCGTCAGCCGTGAATCCCAGCAGCGGCTTTACGGAAACCAACTTCGTCTGCACCGATCCAAACTTCTCCAGCAAACTCTCGCAACGCGTGGCCGCGATCTGCAACGCCAACGCCAATCGCGGTTGTCCGCTGGATTACCTCTCGCTGCACAGCTACACCCATGCCGCCTCGGCCGCGGCACTCATCGACGGCGTGAAGACGCGGGCACGATCGATCGATCCGGTGCTCTACGCACGCCTGCCTGTGCATAGCCACGAGACCACGCCCGACTGGATCCCCCGTCGCGATCCAGCCTCGCGCGAGATCTACCGCTGGGGCGGTTTCTTCCCCAGTTGGGGCGCCGACTATTTTCGCCGGTTGCTCAGTGCCGCACAGGCCGACCCCGCGCGCGCCGGTGGACAGTCCACGCTCACGATCTGGCCCTTCAACTACAACTTCGAAGGGATCGCGTCGCTGGCAGGTCAGATGCGCGTCGATGCCGATGGTGATGGTACTCAAGACCGTGTCGACGCCGTCGCATCGCCGTTTCTGCGCTTCGCCGAACTGATTGGAAAGATGGGGCACGACCTCGCGCCGTTGTCCACGGTGACCGACGCTGGGGCGACGCTCTCCGGCTGGCGCTCGGCCGACAACGATGCCGATCGCGTGCTGTTGTACGCGCACGATCCGCGCGATGTCGGCAGTGCCGAAATCGCTGGCTGGGACCTCACACTGCAATTGAACGGGGTGCGATTCACCGACATCGATGTGATCGAATGGCGGATCGATGGAGATCACGGCGCTCGCGCGGCGCTGGCCTCACTTCCCGCCCGCGGAAGCAACGGGTTGTACACACCGGCAGACGTGGCGCCGCTCTTGGCGGCCGACGATTTGGTTCCGTTGACGCCGGTCGCCCGATACACGGTAGACCACGGCGCGCTGGCGCTGACCACACATGTGCAGTCGCAGGGTGTGACGCTCCTCGAGATCGTTCCGGCGCGCCTCGACACCGATCGCGACAGCATTCCCGACATGCTCGACAACTGCGTGTTCGCGAGCAACCCGCTACAGAGCGATCTTGACAACGACGGGCGCGGCGATGCGTGCGACTGCGCGGTCGAAGATCCGACCGTCTTCGCCATACCGTGCGAGATCGAGGGCGTGATCGTGAGCAAGAACCCGGTCGATGGAACCCGGATCGATTGGACCAGCGCCGCCGCCTGTGCCGGTATTGCCGTGCGGTACAGCGTCTATCGAGAGCCGCTCGATACACTCACCGTCGGCACGTCGGCAGAGGGCGGTTGTTGGGTCGATCAGCAGACAGCGACGTGGACGACGGATCCGTTGGTGCCGGCAGCGGGAACGGGAAGACGCTACCTCGTTCGCGCGGCTGACAGTTGCGGTGTCGGAACCTGGGGCCGCACGACCACTGGCGTCGAACGCACGGCGGCCTGCCCCTGACCGCCGACTACGGTTGACGCGGGGCGACGCCGAGTTCGGTCAGTTTTTTTGCGATCGCCTCGCCAGCCGTTTGAGGCGTGACGCCTTTGTCGATGTACAGGATCTTTCCGTCGACCCCAATGTAATAGGTCCAGCGATTGGGAAACCCGACAGGCATCAGGACCCCGAGCTGCTTTGCGAATTGCTTGTCGGGATCACTCAGAATCGGGTAATCCAAGGACAACGATTCGGCGAACTTTTTGTTGGTTTCGGCGTCGTCGCAACTCGCGGCGAACAGTGCAACGTCGAACCGACGGATACTGGCGCCGCTCTCACGGAGCGACTTGCATTCGGCGGTTCAGCCACCGGTAAAGGCCTTTGGGAACCAGGCCAGTACCACCACGCGCTTGCCGACATGCTCACCGAGCGTATGTGATTTGCCATCCGAGCCTGCCAGGGCGAAGGCCGGCATCGTATCGCCCACACCGAGCGGAGACGCCGCAAACGGAGCGCTCAAGACACCAAGCAGCGCGGTTGCCATCATCACGAGCGGGTTCTTCATTGCGGCACTCTCCAGTTCGGATCGCCCTACGGTAGCACGCCAAGTTCTCGTAACAGGTTGGTGCGATCGCGCCAATCAGGTTTCACCTTGACCCACAGCTGCAGGAAGACACGACGATTGAGCTTGTCCTCGAGTTCCTTGCGAGCTGCTGTCCCGACTTCCTTCAGCATCTGTCCCTTGGCGCCGATCACGATCCCCTTCTGGCTCGGCTTCTCGACCACGATCGTAGCGTCGATGCTGAGTAGGCCGTTTTCGTGTTCCTCGGTGCGCTCGACCGCCACCGCGATCGCGTGCGGAACTTCTTGTCGCAACCGCAGCAGCAACTTCTCGCGAACGATCTCGGCCAGCATGCGTCGCTGGTCCTGATCGGTTACATAGCCGAGCGGATAGTGAGGCGGTCCCTCCGGCATGTACGACAACACGACATCGAGCAGGTGCCGGCAGTTATCGCCGCTCATCGCCGATACCGGCACCGCCTCCTTCACCGGCCACTCGGCCAGCACTTCCTCGATCATCGGAAGCACCCGCCCCTTGTTCATGACGTCGAGTTTGGTGAAGACCACCAGAACGGGCGTGTGGCTCATCAACGGTCGGACGCGTTCGAGTACGAATCGATCGCCGGGGCCGATCCCCTCCGTGGCATCGATCACCACCAGCAGTGCATCGACATCCTCGATCGCCTGTGTGGCTTGATCGTTCATCATCGTGCCGAGCTGGTGGTGCGCCTTGTGAAGTCCGGGGGTATCGACGAAAGCAATCTGTCCGATGTCGGGAATGTTGCGCACACCCAGGATCCGGTAGCGGGTGGTCTGCGCCACCGGCGATACGATCGCCACCTTCTCACCCACCAGGCGATTGACCAACGTCGACTTCCCCACGTTGGCCCGGCCAATGACGGCGACGGCCCCCGAACGAAAACCGGGCGGGACCTTTGGCATCTCTTGCAACCCAAGCGTCAGATCTATTTCCATCATCAGGTGATCACCTCAGGCTCGAGGCCTCTGAGCAGCATCACTGGAATAGCCAGCGGCGAGAGAGTACGTCGGCTTCGTGCGCGGCGCGAACAGCGTTTGGGTCGGGCTCGACGAGTCAGTGAGCGGGCGGCACGATTCGAACGGTGGCGATCCGCCGACCCTGCATGCGCGCCACCTCGAGCGCAATCTCGCCGGCAACGATCACGCGCTCCCCCACCCGCGGGATCCGCCCGAGTTGCGAGAACACCAAACCACCCAAGGTCTCGACACCGTCCGCGGCGATCTCGAGGCCGGTCGCTTGCTCGACGTCATCGACCGACATCAAACCGTCGACCAGCCAACCGCCCTTGCCATCGGGCCGGACCTCTTCTTCGGGCAGTTCGTGTTCGTCGCGAATGTCCCCCACGATCTCTTCGATCAAGTCCTCGAGCGTGACGATTCCGGCTGTTCCACCGTACTCGTCGACAACCACCGCGAGTTGTTGTCGCTGCTCCCGCAACTCGCGAAGCAACTCCAATACGTACTTGTTGGCGGGCACGTGTGGGACCGGGCGCATCAGGTCGCGTGCCGACAGCGTCGTGTTCCCCTCTCGCAGTTGCGGCAACAGATCGCGTAACGCGAGCACGCCGACGGTCTTGTCGAGCGTGTTCTCGTAGACGAGCAGCCGGGAATGGCGCGAGCGCACGAAGGCGTCGGTAAGAGTATCGAGATCGGCGTCGGCCGAGATCCCGAAGATATCGACGCGGGGCGTCATCACCTCGCGCACCACCGTCTCACCCGCATCGACGATCTCGCGCACCAGCTCGGTCTGCTCCGGCTCGAGCAGGCCTTCTTCCTCGGCGTCGCGGATCACTTCCTCGATCTGCTCCTCGCGCACCTCCTCGTCTAACTCGGAGGTCGCTCTGCGGTGCTCGGTGTAGAGACGCTCGTGCGTGCGCGCCAAGGGCGCAATGATCCAGCCAAGGAGTAGATCGACCAGCCGCAGCAAGGGGGCGCTGGCGGTGAGAATCTGCGTGGGGTTGCGCGGCGCGATCGCAATCTGCACGAAGGAACCGAGTCCGATGCCGGCCAGGCCGATCAAACTCCCGGTCACTGGTCCACACCAAGGTGCCGGCCCCGTGGAACCCAAGACCGTGATGATGACCAACAGGGTCAGGCGCAGCAGCTTGAGCGCTTCATAGGGACGACTCCCGGGATCGAACGAATCGGGAAGTCCGCTTTCCTCGGCGAGGCGCTCAGCGGTCAAGTCCCCCATCGCGGAGCGGGCGCCGGCAATCAGCGACAGCAGCAAGAACAGGGCAACGATCACGACCAGACCGACCACGAAGGTCGGTACATCGATGAGCACGGTGTTGGTGACGGTCTCGTTCATGGGCGTGGCGGCAACAAGAGGCGGCGTAGTCGGCGCTCGAGCCGTTCCATCTCGCCGTCATCGGTCTCATGATCGTAGCCCAACAGGTGCAAATAACCGTGCAGCGCCAATAGCGCAACCTCACGCGCCTGGCTGTGTCGACGGCGCTTGGCCTGCCGCTGAGCAACTTCCAGGCAGATCGCCACGTCGCCCAGATACGGTTGACCTTCGGCGGTCGCGCCCTCCAGCGGAAACGACAACACGTCCGTCGCCCGATCTTGGCCGCGCCATTGGCGATTGAGGTTTCGTATCGCCTCGCTTGCGGTGAAGCGGATCGTCAGCCCCGCAGGCCGTTCGGGGAACTGCCGGCAGGCTTTGCGTAGCGTCTCTCGCACCGCCTGGCGCACCTCGGTCGCCACCGACTCGCCGTGATCGACGACGAACGCCAGCTTCACGACGGCTCCTCGGAGGGGGGTCGCGGAGTCTCGGCGTGCTCGTACGCTTCGACGATTCGTTGCACGAGTTCGTGTCGCACGACATCGGTCTTATCGAAGTGAATGAACGCGATCCCCTCGATTCCTTGAACGATGTTGCGAGCGTGCACCAACCCCGAGATCTGTCCGCGAGGCAAGTCGACCTGCGTGATATCACCGGTCACGATCACGCGCGAGCCCTCCCCGACCCGCGTGAGGGCCTTCTTCATCTGCTCGGGCGTGGTGTTCTGTGCTTCATCCAAGATGATGAAACTCTCGTTC
>CAZAHQ010000126.1:0-9411 GCA_964484415.1 uncultured Acidobacteriota bacterium
ATCCTGCTACTCCCGTTGGAACGACCCAAGAGTGTCACCACCGACTGGGTCAAGCTGCAGGTCAGCGCCGTGCCCAAGGTCTAGCGTCGTGCGGCGAGACGCGCGGTCATACCGCGGTCTCGCCGATGCGCGCTTGGAGTATTGCAATGAAGCCGGTCCTGATCTTTCAGCATGCACAGCACGAGGGACCGGGGTTCTTCGGAGAGTTTCTAACAGAACACGACGTCCCACATCGCGTCGTGCGCGCTTGGCTTGGTGAATCGATCCCGGCCGATTCCGCTGCGTATTCCGGGTTGGTCTTCATGGGCGGCCCGATGAGCGTCAACGACCCGCTCCCGTTCTTACAGCAAGAGATGATGCTGATCGCGCAGGCTGCGCGAGCGGGCACTCCGTTGCTTGGGCATTGCCTCGGCGGCCAGCTGATCGCCAAGGCGATGGGTGGCCAGGTGCGGCGAAATCACGTGCTCGAGATCGGGTGGCATCCTGTATGGCGTGCCGAGACGGGATCGACGGCTCAACACTGGTTGGACGACACACCAGAGCGATTCCATGCGTTCCACTGGCATGGCGAGACTTTCTCGATCCCGAGCGGCGCAAATTGGTTGTGGCGCAGTCAAGGCTGTGCGCATCAGGCTTTTGCGATCGGCGAAACGATTCTGGCGATGCAATGCCACGTCGAGATGACCCGTCCGATGATCCAGTCTTGGACCGAACTTGGCAGCGAACATATCGGATGCGCGACGGCGACGATCCAGGATGCCGCGTCGATTCGCCGCGACACCGACGAACGATTGCCTCCGATGCAACAGGTGGCGCGCACTCTGTATCGGCGATGGTTGACGCGGCTATAGCGCGCGCCCTTTGCCGAAGAACCAGCCCTGCGCCAGCGGCACACCCAAGCTGGTGACGCATTCGAGTTCGGCTCTGGTCTCCACACCCTCGGCGATCAGCTTCGCGCCGAGTTGATCGCCAACCTCTTTGAAGGCGCGCAGCAGCGCTTGCCGTGCGCGATCCTGATCGATCGTTCGAATCAGCGAGCGGTCGATCTTGATGTACTCGGGAGCGAGTTCCATCAACGCCGAAAGTGACGAGTAGCCGGTGCCGGTATCATCCAATGCGAACTGGAAGCCCAATGCGCGAAAGTGGCTGCGCAACCGCTCGAAAACGGCATAGTCCTTGATCGCCTCGCTTTCAGAAATTTCGAACACGATCTGGGCCGGACAAAGACCGGCCGTGGTGAGCGTTCGCACCAACTCCAAGTCGGAGAAGATCGGATCGTGAATCGACGACGGAAGGCAGTTCAGGAACAACTGCTGTGTGGCGCCGATCTTCCCAGCGGCGCCGGCGAGTGCAGTACGCCGGCAAAGACAGTCGAGTTGGTAGACCAGATCGTTTTCCCGCGCAATTCGGAACAGCGCGTCGGGGCGTTCCAGACTCGAACCCTCCGGACCGCGGGCCAACGCCTCGAAACCGATCACATCCATCGTGTTGAGATCGACGATTTTCTCGAAAATACTCTGGACCCTGCGCTCGAACAGCAGGCCGAGCAGCGTCTCGCGCTGGTGACGCTGTTCGTTGGCCTGCGCCAGTGCTGCGTCACTCAATGCGGAGGCGAGTCCTTTCTGAATCTGCCGTAGCGCTTGCAGCGATGGATTCCAGTACACTACCGACGAGCCCACGTGCAGATGCGGAAGCGTCATGGTGAACGGGTAGAGTGCCTTTCGACATTGAGCCGGAAGCTCTTGGTCGAGTCGGTCGGCAAAGCGCGGGAGCGAGTCACGATAGAAACGAGCGTCTTGGGAGTCGCGAAAGAAAACCAGCGCGACGTGGTCGCGCCCATCCATCTCCCACGGAACCAGGTCAAGATCGGGCGCAAACTCGTGCGCCATCTGCGCTGCGAAGTCCGCAACATTGCTGGCAACATGCTCATAGACAGTTGCGCCGTGAGTGCGCTCCACGTCTACCAACGGAGCAATGTCGATTACCAAGATCCCGGCGGCGCCGTTCGCCGCCAGTCTTTCCGCAACCGATGTCGGTGCCTCTTTGGCGGCCAAAGCCGCAAGATCGGCCTCCAGCCGGTCAAGCTCCCCCTGCCTCATCATTCCCCCACCTCTGAGTCTGCCCCAAACCCACCGGTCGCCAAGGCGTCGGCGGCCACGAACCCCTGCACCCGATTTCGCCCTGCCTGCTTCGCCGCATACAGAGCGGCGTCGGCTGCCGCAAACAGTTCCTCCGCGGTGTTCCCGTCCTCCGGGTAGGTGGCGACGCCGCCGCTGATGGTGACGCCGCCCAGCGGTTGTGCCGCACCCTCCGCAAACTCGAAGTCAGCGATCGCCGCGCGAAGTTTGTCCGCTGCCGCTAGCCCTTCCTGTTTGTTCGCGTCAAGCAGCACCACCGCGAATTCCTCACCACCATATCGAGCTGCGATGTCATCGCCCCGGACGGAGCGGCGCACGATGTCCGCCAGCGATCTCAGCGCCTGATCGCCGGCCAAATGGCCGTTGCGATCGTTGTAGTGCTTGAAATGGTCCACATCGAAGAGAAAAACCGAGACGCGCTGCGCGCGTCGATGAGCCTGCTCGAGGCCTTGCTCCAGGCGCATGCTCAAGGTCCGGCGGTTGAACAGCCGTGTCAGTGGGTCGCTCTCGGCCGCTAGTCGCGCGGTGCGGAAGTTCATCGCGTTCACTAGTGCTGCTGCACCGAGTTCCGAGACGACGCGCATCGCCCGCTTGGTGTCGGCCGCGCTGGCGTTGGCGCCGCCCACCGCGATCACACCCAGCAACGCGTCTCCCGCCAAGATCGGAACACAAACGGAAAGTCGTCGCTCCACGAGAGCGAGTGCCGGGTCATGGCTGAGCGGATAGCGACTTCTATCGGAGAGTTCGCTTGGATCGAGCGAACGTCGATAACGAGCCGACGTTGCGATTCGGCCGGCATCCATCGGAACGCGATGACCTGAGGTGAGACTACCCGCGCGATCGCCTCCAGCGTGCGCCAAGACCAAGCCGTCGTCTTCACGCGCGCGCAAGAACACGTACACCTCTTTCGGCTCGAGCAGATGCTCCACGATCATCCCAAGCAATGGAACGATCTCTCGCTTCTCCGTGCTGCTGGCCAGCACGCGCGCGATCTTGGGAAGCATCGAGACGATCGCACTCAACTGCCGCTTCTCGGTCTCGAGTCGGGCGATCGCATCACGCTGACCGACGATTGCTTGCTCGATTTCATCGCGTGCCGCTTCGCGACTGAGCCGGTTGGCGTGCGCAACGGAGTTACGCGCGTAGACCCACGTCAGCAGCGCGGTCACGGCTGTTGCACCAGCGGCAACGATTGCATCCCTGACAGTCAACTCGAGCCCAGCAATCACGTTTTCTCTCCGCCGGCACGGTGGGTATCCCGGCGCTGTCGAAAACGTTGTGCTCTCTTACGAGACGGTCAACGCCGGCGCGGAGCAGCGTCTACGGCCGAACCATCGCGAACATCACGGGACCTAGGTTTCGAGGTAGTCCAGGTCCTTCCCGTAGGTTTCGTCCAATCGCCAGAGGCAGATCGCGGCCAGCGAAAACACGCCCAGACCGACGGCGATGGCAGCACCACGCACGCCGAGTGGCGCGGCGAGGGCGATGAACACCGGGGAGATCAGCGCGACCGTACCGCGAACGATGTTCGGTGCGGTGGTGGCCACCGTGGCGCGAATGTTGGTACCGAACTGCTCCGCCGCCGTGGTGATAAAGACGGCCCAGTAACCGGCGCCGAACCCGAGCAGACAGCAAAACGCGTAGTAAACACCCAGCGCTACGGATGCGAAGGTGAAGTACCCGACGAGCGTCAGCGACGTCAGGCCCAAAAAGACAGCAACGGCTCTCCGACGGCTTCGCAGTCGCTGCGAGAGCAGGCCGGAAACCAGATCGCCCAACACGAGTCCGACATAGCAGTACCGAATGGCGTGTGGCGCGGTCGGCGCTGGATCGAGTCCCATGGCGCGTCCCAACTCCGGCGAGAAGATCACGAGAATCCCGACCACATACCAGATCGGAACGCCAATCATGATCACCGCCACATAGCGCCACAGTCGTGCCGGGTCGCGGACCAACAGCTTCCAACTGCCGCGAGCTGCACCGCGCTGTTGAAGGCGCTGGAACATGCCCGATTCCAAGGTCCCAACGCGCAGCAGCAACAGCACCAAGCCCATCGCGCCACCGATCACGTAGCACTGTCGCCAAGGCAGATGCTCGGCCAAGACGCTGGCGGCGACGGCGCCTGCGATTCCCGTGGCTGCGATGACGGTCGTGCCGAACCCGCGCGTTGCGGGCGTCATCATCTCGGCAACGAGGGTGACACCGGCGCCCAACTCGCCGGCCAATCCGATTCCCGTGATGAACCGGAGCCAGCCATACGTCTCGGGATCTTGGATGAAGGCATTGCCCAGGCTGGCAAGCGAATACAGCAGGATCGAACCGAACAACACGGAGACGCGACCGCGTTTGTCACCCAGCACGCCCCACAACAGTCCGCCCAACAGCATCCCGCCCATTTGCATGTTCTGGATATGCGCGCCCACCGACATCACGTGATCGGATGGCGTGCCGAGATCGAGCAGACTCTGAACGCGCACGCTGCCAAATAGCAGCAAATCGAATACATCGACGAAGTAGCCGAGCGCGGCCACGATCACGACCAGCAGGATTTTTCTGTTCGAGACCATCAGGCCGGACATTAACACGACCTTCGAGCAGAAAACGCGCCGGGCGGCTGTCACACCGCCCGAGCGAGCTTCCTCTCGGCAGCGGTCAGGGAAAGATGCCCAACTCCATATATGACGTAGCGATCTTCTCGATGGCTGAGATGTACGCCGCGGTACGATGATCCTTGACCCTCTTCTCGCGCTTGAGGATTTCCGAGATTTCGTTGTAGGCGGTGATCATCGTTTCCTCGAGGCCCGAATGGACGAGATCGACTTCGTCCATCCCACGCACCAACCTGCGACGCAGGTCGGTGACGTATTTCTTTCCGACGAGGTCCTCGGTCGCGCCGACCAGCGACTCCCGCTTCCACTCGTCCAAACGCTTCTCGAGGCGCCCGTAGCGCATGTGCGTCAGATTCTTGGTCCACTCGAAGTAGGACACCGTCACACCACCGGAGTTCATGTAGATGTCGGGCAAAATCACGACACCCTGCGCCAGCAGGTGCTCCTCGGCCTCGGTGGTGGTTGGGCCGTTTGCCGCTTCCGCGATGACGCGTGCCTTGATCTTCTTCACGTTGTCGCGATTGATCTGATTTTCCAGCGCTGCGGGGATCAAGATGTCGCAGGCGACCTCGAGGCTATCGGTACCCTTGGGAGTGTGCTTGCAGCCAGGAAACCCTTTGATCGTCCCCCGCTGCGCCTTCCACTCCTCCAACGCATTGATGTCGATGCCGGCCGCGTTGTGCAGCGTACCGTCCCATTCGCCGATCGCGACGATCTTGGCCTGGTCCTCGTTGTGGAGAATCTTCGCCGTCCAGAATCCGACATTTCCGAAACCCTGGATCGAGATCTTCTTCCCGCTGAGGCTGCCGCTGAGTCCCGCCGACTTCGCATCGTCTTTGTGCCTGAAGAACTCGCGCAGGCCGAACACAGTGCCGAGTCCAGTCGCTTCTCGGCGACCGCGAATGCCCCCCTGGCTGACCGGTTTGCCGGTGACGCACGCCATGTTGTCGAGACCGCCCGGGAAGAAGGCATCGTAGGTGTCGGCCATCCATGACATCTCTCGTTCCCCGGTGCCGTAGTCGGGCGCAGGAACGTTGACTCCAGGACCGATGAAGTTCTTCTTGATCAACTCGGACGTGAATCGGCGTGTGATCTTTTCGAGCTGTTCTTGCGAGTACTCGCGCGGAGTCAACTTCACGCCGCCCTTGGAACCGCCGAACGGCACATTCGCTATGGCGCACTTGTAGGTCATCATCGCTGCCAGAGCCATGATCTCGTGTTGATCGACCATCCGGCTGTAGCGGATCCCACCTTTGAGTGGCTTCTTGTGATGACTATGTTCGGCCCGCCAGCCTTCGAACATCCGGTATTCGTTGCCGAACTTCACCGGGAACTGAACGTAGTAGACGTTGTTGCAGACCTTTATCTGCTCCAGTAGGCCGGGTGGGTAGTTCAGGTGCTCTGCGGCCTTGTCGAACTGGCGGTTGACGATGTTCATCAGATTCAGATCTTCCGCCGCTGCGATCTTCTTCTTGGCCACCCGCGTTCCTCCAGCCCACTCGGCGCGCCGCCGCGAGATTGGTTATGGGCAAACTATGAATGAACAAACCCAATTCGAGATAACCCCGGCAGCGCCAGGGCCGGCGGATTCTAGCCAGGGGTCATGAGAGCGTCAATCCTGGGTGCCGATCAGCGAACCACCACTCGGACGAGTGCGCACACAGCGAGTGGCAGACTGGCTGCTCGCTCCCACCTCCTGGTCGGCTCTGGCACTTCCCAGCAGGAAATTCGATTACGTGAACAGGTTCAGTTCGGGCAGTCCGGCGCCGGTGTATCCCGGGAACACGGTGTCGGCCGTGGCTGGATTCGCACCCATGTGATCGCGCAAAACCTCCCAGAACAGTGCCCGGTAGTCGGTGCGATGCGGCAGATAGTGTCCATCGACACCGAACATCGCGCCTGGTTCCCATGTCGCGGCGTCGCAGTTGTAGACACCGCCGTTGACGTTGCCACCTGCCACCAGACTGAACGTGGCTTGCCCGTGATCGGTGCCGAGGCTGCCGTTCTCGCGAGATGTTCGTCCGAACTCAGAGAACGTCATGACGGCAACATCATCCCAAATCGCCGCGTAGCTGCGCTGCTGGCCCGGATTGTAGGTAGCGGCGCCGGTGAACACGAGGCGTAGCGAGTTGATCCCGTAGGCGACCCATTTCAGCAGGTCGGGATGCGGGCCGGTCGTCGTGCCCTGCCCGTCGTGAGTGTCGAATCCGCCCATTTCCATGCCGGCGAGTCGAGTACCGTTGCCACGACCGTCGCTCTCCAAGAGTGATAGCGCACAGACCCGCAGGTTCTTGAAAAATCCATAGGCGTTGAAGCCGAAACCAGGTGTGTCTGTTGTCGCGTCGACCGGGAACAGGTACGCACCCGTATTGGGGTCTTTGGGATTCCAGTTCGCCTGATCCCACAGTTTGTACTGCTGCGTCACGTCGACCAGCTTCACGCCCGTCTGTGAGAGCACCGGGCGGAATGGTTCCAAACCGTTTGTCCGGACAAAAAGCTCGCGCCAGTAGTTACGGTACTTGGTTTTGATCGGATCGGTTTGCAGATAGTCGAACGCATCGACGTTGGCGATATTGACGAATCGATCCTGGCCATTGATCAAACCTGGGGTCGCGCCGTTGACTGTGAGCACCGGCAGCGTTCCGCTCGCCAGGGAGTTGGCCGCGACATAGCGGTAGAGCCAGCCGTTGCTGATCCCTTTCGTGGCTGGATCACCGCCGTTCCAGATCTTGTAGCCATCGAAGTGGGAGAGCGTCATCGAGGGGTACCCGACCCGATGGACGACCGCCAAATCGCCAGCGTTATAGCAGTCCATCAGCTTGGCGAGCGACGGATGGAAGCTGGCGAAACCGTTGAGATTGATCCCACCACCTGGTTGACCAGGCTGCGGGATGTAGAGTGAAGGCCGGTTGGTCAGGTTGTAGTCGGGATCGCCGTGCGGGATGACCGTATTGAGGACATCGCAACCGCCGCCCATGTAGAGAAACAGCAGCCGCTTGCCGGTGACTGAATCGCCCGCCGCCAGCGCATATTCGACCAATGAACTGGGAAGGAATGTGGACAGTCCTACGCCCGCCAACGTCAACCCTGAGCCTTTGAGGAAGCTGCGACGATTGCACGTGCAGTTTTCATGACCTTTCATCGCACCCTCCTCACTGCTCGAGATACTGCGGGAAGCCGATCATGAACGCGACCATTCGGCGGATTCGATCGTCGGTCACGGTTGCGGGTACGCCGTTGTCGTCCGTGGCAAGAAAGTCGATGGCACGCTGCCGCTCGTACGGCGTCAACGCGCCGCCAAACAAGATGTTCGAGTAGAAGTCGACCAGGCTCGCTGGAGGAGAGGCCGCATTCAGGCCGTTGTCGGCCAAGAGCGGAATGATGTCCTCGTAGAACGCGAGTTGGGTGGTGACATCCCAACCGAAATTCTGGCGTTCCAGCAGATCGTTGGTGTTGATCCAGTCCTTCGCCAACTCGCTGTACCCGGTAGGTTCGGCTTTCTGATGCGGTAGCATCTGCATTCGACCGAGATAGTTATAGAGCGTTCCCAAGTTCGATGGATTGGTGTCCGCACGTGTCGCACGATAAGTCGCTGCGAACTGCTCGAAGGGAGTCTTGATTTTGTTCCCGACCTTGTCGGGGTCCATCAGGGTCGCGAAGTCGAGCACCTTCTTGAGAACTTCCAAATTGCTGCCACCCGTAGCGGTCCAGCGATCGACGACCGTTTGGATCATCGCGGGTGTGGGATTCTCGGTAATGAACTTTTGCAGCAGCTTCTTGGAGATGAACTGCTTGGTCGAAGGGTGATCGGCTACCGCGTCGAGTGCAGCGTACGCATCGTTGATCCCTTGTGCCGTCGGCTGCCCGCCACCGCTGCATGTCGAAGGGATGTTGACCTGTTGCGGGGTGCCGGCGAACAACACCTTCGCGCCGCAATCATGCTTGGTGAAATCGAAGTGCGGCTCGTACCTGCCGCCGACGATGTTGCACCCGGCCGCCGGGTCGGCGTACTGGTGGGTGGTGAGTTCGTTCGAGTTGTTCTTGCGGCAAACCGTCCACCCGGTCCAAACCCGCGCCATTTCACGAACATCGTTTTGCGTGTAGCCGCCGTCGACACCCATGGTGTGTAGTTCCATCAACTCGCGGCCGTAGTTTTCGTTCGGCTTGCCGACCACATTCTCGGTCGTGTCCAAGTACGGGATCATCGCCGGACCGAGTGCGCTCATTTCGAGCATGTCGCGGAACGTGCCGTTGAACGCGTAATAGCGGAAGTGCTCCATCTCGCGATATTCGGTATCGGCCGTTACGTCTTGTGCTGGGAAGTAGGTCTCGTAGACCTGATTCCAATCGGTACTCAAGTGATTGCTCCAAAACTCGGCCACCACTTGTTGCAGCTGCCGCCTGCCGTAGACCGCCAGCACCAGATCGCGATAGGCCAACTCTTGCGCATTGTCTGGCGGTGTGAAGTTGCTCAGTTGCGAGTTCAACGGCGTGTTGTCCGCCTCGCTGATCGCCGCTGGGTTGAGTTGCTCGTTGAGGAATCCCTGCGCCCCCAGCACAGCGAGTCGCGTCCTGACGTAGTCGTTCCAGCCGTAGGTTATGCGATCGAGCAGATGGTGATCCATCACCTGCTTGCAGTTCCCCAGCGTGGCTCGCCCCTGACC
>CAZAHQ010000127.1:0-9359 GCA_964484415.1 uncultured Acidobacteriota bacterium
TTGGTTGTGCGCCATGTACAGCGCATAGAAACCGATCTTCGGATGGCGCTCCAGATACCGCGCGTCAGCCTCGATTGCACGTTCATTGGCAGCCGCGGCGTCGGCCCATCGACCCATTCGCACGTCGATGTGTGCCGGCATATGTACCAAGTGACTCGAGTCGGGAACCAACGCTCGCAATGCTGTGGCCGCCGAGTCTGCCAACTCAGGGTGCGGCGACGCTTCGAGTGCATGCACCGTGAGATGCAGCGCGCCGGGATGAGTGGGCGAGAGTTGACGAGCAGCCTCCAACGCAGCCAACACCTCGTTGGTGCCCGGCTGCGGCTGACCATCGGCGGTCCATTGATCCCACGGTCGCGTATCCATCAACGCCTCGGCGTAGAGCGCCGCGACGTCGGCATCTTGGGGAAACCGGCGATGAACATCAGCCATCGCTTCGGCGTAGCGGGCATCCAACGGAGCGCGATCCTCCGGTGGCGGCCACGCATATCGCCAGCCAAGCGCCTCGATCAACGCGCGCTCGACCTCGGTCGCGTCACCCGACAGATCGCGCGCCCGCTGCAACGCATCCCACGCGCGCCGCGCATGCTCCTGATCGAGGATCGGGTTGTTGATGTGCGGGCCGTTGACGAGCGCGATTCCCCAAGCGGCCATGGCGAGCTTCGGATCTTGGTGCTGGGCTTCTTCGAAAGCTCGAATCGCCTCGTCGTGATTGAAGGCGTAGGACCAGATCAAACCTTGGTCGAACGCCTGTTGCGCCGCGGTTGATTGAGTCGAGACAGCGCGGTGATAAGACCCGAGGTTGAAAGGTTTCCAGTCCGAGGTCGGGGCAGGGGACGCGCACCCTTGATGCACCAGGACTGCTAGCACCGCTGCTGACCAGACCATCGCCCGATTGACCATCGCACACCTCCGCCAATGGAGGATACGAGATTCGATCGCGGCCGGATGCTCGGTTGCGAAAAACACTCGTCCGTCGCCAAACGTTCGGCGATACGGCCGCGTGGTTTCGGCTACAACACCATCCCTTCGCGCAGCGACTTGGCCACTGCCTCGCTCTTGGAATGAACTTGCAGCTTCGAGTAGATCTTCTTCAGATGTGAGTTGACCGTGTGATACGAGCAGCCGAGCACCTCGGCGGCCGATTGATAGCTGTGCCCCTCGACCAGTAGCCGGAGCAGTCGCTGCTCATGCGGGGTAAGGTCGTAGTCGGCGCGTTCGGGCGGACGAATCACGCGGAAGAGCGCGACCACCCGCTGCGCGATCTCGGGGGAGATCGGGGCTCCTCCACGGACCGCATCGCGAATCCCAGCGATCAGACGATCGCCGCTGGTGTTCTTCAGCAAGTAGCCGCTGGCTCCGCTGCACAACGCTTCGAAGATTCGATCGTCATCGCCGAACACGGTGAGAACCAGCGGGATCACATCCGGTTGTTGCTGGCGAAGGTGGCGAATTCCTTCGATCCCGTTCATGCCGGGGAGGCCGAGATCAACCAGCGCAACGTGCGGCGGCCGAAGCGCGATGCCGGCGAGTCCTGCCTCCATCGATTCATAGGCGCCGATGACGACAAACCCCGGCTGGGCCGACAGCAGTGCTTCGAGCCCCTCGCGCAGGTCCGCGCGGTCTTCGACGATGGAGATGCGGATTGGATCGGGCAGATCGGTCATCGCCATAAAAATACCTCGCGATGCCTGTTTGTGAGGCCGCCAGCAGCGCGATTGTGCAGGTTGTCACTAGTCCTAGGGATGTTCGGCTTCTCCCCGGTTCTTCACACTGCAGGGCGATGGAGGTATTCATGAATCGCACCCTGATTGCCGTTCTGACGTGCGCCACGGCCTTGCTCAGCCCCGCCGTCTTCGCCACGCCGCCCAGGTCGCCGGTTACGCTCGCACTCGAGAGTCAGTTAACTGACGACGGCGCCGTCCACGTGCAGGCGCGGATCGAGAGTCTCTCCCCACTCACCGAGTTGTCGCTCGACGTGTTGACCTCGCCCGGCGACACAGCAGCGGTGAGCATCGGCTCAGCGCAGTTGTCTGCGGACGGTGCGAGCACTCTCGACCCGCAGAGGAATCTCGAACGCCGCGTCTATCGCTTGCGCCCGCAACTTCCACAACAACTCGATCTAACGGTGCGCCCGATCGGTGTTGGAAACCGGCTGATTACCGTCATCGTTCGTGCGCCGCAGGAAGGGGACACGGTGTGGGGCGACATGCAAGAGGTCTACTACCGCGTCGACGCTGGGAAACTGATCGATGGTTGGGTTCTGCCCAACCTCGTCGGCACCAGCCAAGCGCAGCGCGGTCCCGACCAGCCGCCGACGGCACCGACGCCTCTGATGGGGCGCGGCGCAGGACCGTTGCCGACAGCATCGGAACCACCGGCCGCAACCGCTGGTCAGAATGACGGCACGCTCGTGGTCAGCGGCTACTGGTACATGTGGAACGAAGAGAATCAGTACATTCCACAGATCGAGCGCTTGGTCGAGCTCGTCAACACCGGCAACGTCGTAGTGGCCAGCACCTACACAAACCTCTCCGGTTTCTACCAATTCCCGGCGGTAAGCAACCCTGTCAACTTCTACGTGCGGGTCTCGACGGTCGTCAACTACAGCCGCGCCGGCGGCGTCGACACACTGCGTTTGCGCAATCAAGGAAACGCAACCTACAACACCACCACCGCAACCCAGTTCGGAGTACCCGACGGCAGTTACTACATGGGAACCTGGAATACCCCCGATGGCACCGCATTCGAGGGAGCCTACTGGGCCTTCAACACGGTTCAAGATACGTGGCGCGCGCTGTTCTTCATCGAGGGGAACGGATCGATCTTCCCCGGTTCGATCACCGCGGAGTGGTACCCAGGATCGGTCGAACCGACGCGCTACGTGCGCGGCGACCGCATCTACCTCGACAACAACGATCCGTTTGGGCCTGATGTGGTGGCGCACGAATCGGGGCACAACGTGATGTACAACATCTATCACGGCTCCTGGCCGTTCGATGACTGCCCGTCATCCCACGCGATCCAGCGAGCTAGCGGCATCGGATGCGCTTGGTCGGAAGGTTGGGCCGATTTCGTTCCGTTGATTGTCTACAACGATCAATTCTTCGAGTTTGAAAGTGGAAACCGCGTCGACCTGGAGAACCCCTTCGGCTTCGACCCTGGCGACATCGTCGAAGGGAACGTCGCCGCCAGCATGTGGGACATCATCGACGGCAACAACGAAGGAAACTACGACTTCTACACCGACCCGCTCGTGTTGCTGTGGCGCACGATCTACAACGACTACAACGGAATCTTCTGCGCCTATTGGAACTCGACCCGCACCTACGGCGTCAAACGCAGCCGCGACAACTGCCTGCACCAAAACCAGATCGACCAGTGCGCAACCTGCATCGAAGATGGCTACGAGCCGGATGACACGTGCGCGCAAGCGACCTTCGAGGGGCCAATCTCGACCTACACCTACGAACACTGCACCGACGAGGACTGGCAGTACGTCGACGTTCAGAAGGACCGTGAGTACGTTTGGGAAACGACCGACATGGGTTACTCGGGTGATACGATTCTCGAAATTTGGAACGATGGCTGTAACCAACTCTTGGCTTCCAACGACGACAAAGGGTTCGGCAACTGGCCGCGTGGCTCGAGGGTCGCCTGGAAGGCGCCGCAATCGATGCGCGTCAAGGTGCGCGCAAGCGAGTACCAGGCGAGATACGGACCACACCGCTCCTACGACATTGCGCTCACCAACAGTTGCTCCTATGTCGGTCCGGCCACCAACCTACAACCACCGGATCAAAGCGAGGTCTGCACGAACTATCTTGATCTGAGTTGGACAGGAACCAGCGGCACCAGCGACTACCGCGTCTGGCTCGATGGGCAGATGGTCTGTCAGACATTCGGTGCCACAAGTTGCCAGGTGTTCGGCGTCGCCGACGGTTGGCATGATTGGTACGTGCAAAGCCGCAATGCCTGCACCGCGCCCATCAACTCGGCGACAAGCCAGGTACTTGTCGCGTATGGCTTGGTGCCAAGCGATTCTCCGCAAATCACGATGTTCGAAGACGACTCGATCACGTGGGACGCGGTCGCATACTCGGTGAAAGCCGACTTGATTCGCGGATCGGTCACGCTGTTGCTGGACAGCGGCGGTGACTTCAGCAGCTCCATCGAAGAGTGCGTGCAAGACGATGTGGTCGGCGAGACTGCGTATTACGGCGCCGCCCCGCCGGAGGGTGAAGCTTGGTTCTTCCTGGTCCGGCCGGTCGGCTGCGCGTTGCCGGGGAGCTACGACGAACCGGACCCTGGTTTGGTTGCCCTGCGCGACGCCTCGATTGCCGCCTCTCCGTCGGCCTGCCCTTGAGTAGTTCGCCCGGCGCAGCTCGCGTGAGATAGTCCCGCGATGCGCCGGGTCTCGAGGTTCGTTCTGCTCGCGTTGATCCTCTCGGTGGCGGCTCCCGCCGCTGCCGAGAGGCTTGCGCTACGGCGTTTCACCACAGCCGACGGCCTGCCTTCCGATACGGTACGTGTATTGCTGCGCGACTCACTCGGCCTGCTGTGGATCGGGACCGACGAGGGTTTGGCCCGCTTCGACGGTCGGACGTTCCGCACATTCGATACCGAAGCTGGGCTTCCCCATGCAACGATCAAGTCGCTGCATGAAACGCGCGCCGGGGAGCTGTGGGTCGGCACCGCGAAGGGCTTGGCCGTTCTGTCGCTTCGTGGCGATAGCGCAAGTCACTTCGAGATCGTGCCGCTGACGCAGGGCGGCATCGAGCAACAGCCGAGCGTGATGGCTCTCGACGAGGGGCCGGACGGAGCGCTGTGGATCGGGACGACCGTTGGGGCTTTTCATCTGCAGGGACCCGCAGGTGCGCGCAAGGTCGAGAGCTTCCCGATCGACTTCATCAATACCAACGACGAAACGATCAATTGGAAGTACGTCCGATCGGTACTGGCTGCGCCCGACGGGTCGGTGTGGTTCGGAACGTCAACCGGCGTCTATCGCTGCGAACGACCCGGTAGCTGTCGGCACACAGCGCGTCTGGACTTACTGCCACATCCGTACATCCACTCGTTGATTCGTGGTGACGACGGGCGAATCTGGGCCTCGGGTCGCGGGCGAGGAATTGCAGAGGTGAGCCTGGATGCTGACGGTACAGCACTCGCTGTCACTCCATTCAAGCAGGGAATGCCGCTCCACTGGGCGATGCAAATTGCGCTCGAAGACTCGCGAACAATGTGGGCCGCAACACTCGCTGGGTTGGTACAGCTCGACATTAGCGACCCACGTCAGCCGCGGATCGTGCAGCAGCTCGGACGCCAGAGCGGCTTCCCGCACCACGAGTTCAGCTCGATCGCGTTTGCCGCGGATGGCGTGGTGTTCCTGGGACATACGTTTTCCGGGTTGGTTCGGTGGGATCGGCGCGGTGTCACCAGCTACGTCGACGATCCGGGCCTGCCGAGCAGTTGGATCAGTCGGTTGCTCCACGCGCAAAACGGCGAGTGGTTCGGCATCAGCCTCGGCCAAGGCCCGCAGTTCGTGCAGCAGATCGACGGTGCATTCGTCAGTGTCGACGTGAAGCTACCCTCAGGACTAACGATGCCGTGGTGGCCGACGGCGCTGCATGCGCGTGATCGCCGGTGGTGGATTCCCACGACGGAAGGGGTTTGCATTTTTCCGCCGTCGGAGCGAGTCGACGCACTCGCAGGAGCGAAACCCGAGCGCTGTCTCGGCAAACACGAAGGGCTCCCGGGGTCTCAGGTCTTCGGTCTGTTCGAAGATTCGCAAGGGGACGTTTGGATCGGCTCCGAGCGCGATCGCTTGGCGGCCTTGGGTCGCTGGCGGACTAGGCTTCAGCGGTACGACAGCTTCGGTCCGGACCAAGGGCTCCCCGACATCCACTTCGCGCACAGCTTCGCCGAAGATCGCTCGGGTGCGATCTGGATGGCGACCTACGTGAGAGGTTTGTTGCGATACAAGCACGGACGCTTCGAGCAAGTTGGATCCGATCCGGCGCTTAGCACAGCAACGGTACACGAGTTGTTGATCGATCGATCGGGCCGGGTGTGGGTGAGCTACTACTCGCAGGGTTTGTATCGCTGTGACGATCCCACCGCGGAAGTGCCAGTTCTGCAGAAAGTCGGCCGCGAGCAAGGGCTCATCAGCGAGCAGGGCGGAGTGCTCGCAGAGGATCGTTTCGGGCAGATCTATCACGGCACCTCGCAAGGTTTGTTTCGGATCGATCCCGCGAATCACACGGCACGACGGTTCGGGCTGGAGGACGGGTTTCCAACACTCTTCACACGTTCCGCGATCGAGGGTGCCGATGGGCGGATCTGGGTTGCACTCGACGAAGGCATCTCAGTCCTCACGCCGACGGTTGACACACAGACCCTTCCGCCCGACCCGGTGATCATCGGTGCGCGCGCCGGGGGGCTACCGCTCGAGTTGCCGCTGCTCGGCCGCGCGCAGATCGAGCGAATCGAGTTGCCCGCTTCGCGCAGCAGCATCGAGCTGAGCGTCTCGGCACCGTCGTTGAAGAGCGCGGCGCGTGTGCTATTCCAGTCGCGACTCAAAGGTACCGACGAGGCGTTCGGCCCAGCCACCGATGACAACACCCGACTCTATCCGAGTCTTTCTCCTGGTAGTCATCGCATCGAGATCCGTTCGGTGGGTCCAACCGGTGCGATCAGCGCTGGAGTCGCGCACGTCGACGTGCGAATTCTGGCCCCGTTCTGGCGTCGCGGGTGGTTCATCACAACCATCGCTGCGCTGCTTGCCGCGCTCGCGTACTTGGCGCACCGTCAGAACCTCGAGAAACGACTCGCTGTGGAGCGAATGAGGCTGCGCATTGCCACCGACCTGCACGATGACCTCGGCTCAAGCCTCTCATCGATTGCGCTGCAAAGCGAGGTGTTGGGCAAAACCGCACCGGGCCTGGCGCCGGCGGAGCGAGATCGTCTGAAGCAAATTGGCGCCTCCGCGGCCGCAATGGTCGAGACCATGAGCGACATCGTCTGGGCGGTGAACCCTCGCTACGACCGCTTGTCGCAACTTGCGCATCGCATGCATCGATTCGCGCGCGAAACGCTCGCGCCGGCAGGGATTGCGGTGTCATTCGAAGAGACCGGCGGGCTTGACGACGTGGCACTCGATTCGGCGGCGCGGCGTCAGCTCTACCTGATCTTCAAGGAGTCGATTCACAACGCGTTGAAGCACTCCGGTGCGACGCAGGTGTCGATCACCATCGCGCGTGATGGCACGCGCACGCGAATGGAGGTACGCGACGACGGACGCGGCTTCGATCCAAAGAAGACCGGCGGCACGGGGCTTGGGATGGAGAGCATGCGGCGTCGGGTACTGTCGATCGGGGGGACGTTGACGCTCGATACGGCGCGGGGTGAGGGGACGCGCGTGGTGATCGAGGCTTAGTGTCCAAGTCGGCCGGCGTAGCGCCCGGGTTTTCAGTTGGATCGCGGAGCGGGTTGCAACCAATGGGCGAGCCGGGCGTTTTGCATCAGACTGCGTGACTCCGACTCGGCCATGGCAAGGACCAACTCATGACTCCGTCGCTTCTGCGTTACCCGCATCGGCTCGTCGAAACGCTGTTCTTCGCCGCCCTCGCGATCTCATCGGCAACACTGACTTACGCCGAGTCGATTCCGATCGCGGTCGACCCGCGTATCGAAGCTGCCTCGATTGTGTCGCGTTTGGCCGGCCTCGATGAGTACAGCCAGCCCGGCGTCACATCGTACGATCGGGCCGTAAAGGAATGGTTTGCACCGTACGCGAGTCATCCGGCGGTAACGTTGCTCGCCAAGCTCAACCGCAAGAATCAGATCGGCTACGACGCTCCGGTTGCGCTGGCGCTGGTACTCGATCCAACCACCTTCCAGCCGCGCGTGCCGCTCGATCCACGCCCGTCGTTTCTGCAAGAGAGCTGGACCCCGTCGCTAGCCAAACAGTTCGCTGCGGCGCTGGCGCTTTTCGTGAAGGACAGCAACTTCACCGGCTTCATCGTCAAAACCGCTGGAATGCAGCGCAACGTCGAGCGGGCACTCGCCAAGAGCCTTGGCGATGGTGTCGATCTGGATTGGTACCGCCGACAGTACAACGTACCGCTGGGGTCGCGTTTCACGGTGGCGCCCGCCTTGCTCAGCGCCAAGAACAGCTACGGTCTGCATGTCACGTTCCCCGATGGCCGCATCGAAGTGACGCTGGTATTGGCCACACCCAGCGTCGATGATGCTTCGAGTTTGGTCTATCCCGATGCCGCGATCATGGGATTGCTCGTACATGAGCTGTCGCATGCGTTTGTGAATCCGTGGGTCGATGCCAACACCAAGTCGTTGCTACCGCACGCTGCCAAGCTCTACGCGGTCGTGCGGTCCAGCATGCAAAGCAACGCGTACGGCAGTCCGAGGATCATGCTTTACGAGAGCCTTGTGCGCGGCATGGCGATTCGTTACGCGCGCGAGCACGCGCTTTCGAAGGTCGAGCGGTACAGCATTCAGGACGATCGTTCGAAGGACTTTCTGTGGACCGATGCGTTGGCAACGCGATTGGCGGCCGATCCACCGCTGCCGTTTCATGCCGCGGGCGATCGGGTGGTCGCGTTTTTCACCGAGTGGGGATCTGACGCACCAGCGCGAGTGCAGCAGGTGCGCATCGCAATCGCTGTCGAACAAGCCGACCGCCTGAAGCGTGGCCCGCAGATTGCGCGATTGGTACCGGCCAACGGCGACATGTCGGTCGATGCGGCTGTCGACGCACTCGAGATTCAGTTCGATCGACCGATGCAGCCCGGCATCAGCATCTTCGGTGATGTTCCCGAGGTTGTCGGCAAGCCGGCCTGGAACACCGAGTTCACGGTGCTGCGCGTGCCGGTGAAGATGTCGCCCGGCACACTGTACGTGATGCGGCTGAACGGTGACGGCGACGGCGACTTCGTGTCCAGGGAGGGGGAAGCGTTGGTACCGCGAGAGTGGAAGTTTGCGGTGAAGAGAGCACGGTAGGCGAGCCGTATCCAGGCTCGCGTTGCCGTGAGACCGCCGTCGACCCGCGAGCCGACCACGATGTGCTCTGCAGGGCGAGAGCGTACTCGTCGAACTGCAGCCGTTCGATTCCAGGGTAGTTGGCACCGCGCGCCTACTCTGCATCACCGGAGGTTCATCGCATTGAACAGCCTCGCCCTCGGCGCAACCGGAACTGTCGGCCGCGGCGTGACAAGAGTTTGCGTTGGGGCGCCGGGTGTGACATCGATGCGCGCGTTCACTCGGCGTCCGCTATCAACGACTCACGCAAAGCTCCAATCGGTCATTCATCAAGATCTCACCAGCTACACCCGGGTCAC
>CAZAHQ010000128.1:0-9340 GCA_964484415.1 uncultured Acidobacteriota bacterium
CCGTGCTGCTGAACAGGGATTGCTCGCATTCGATGGGGAAAGTGCCCGACTCACCCGGCGGGGGCTGTTGCTGGCTGACGAAGTGTTTGTCGACTTGCTGTAAACAGGGTGGAAACCGATCTGCCAGCGGTATGATTCGCGGTCCGTTCGGGAGGCCTCGTGGATTTTCGACTCACAGAAGAACAAGAAATGATCCGTCGCGCGGCGGCCGAGTTTGCTGATCGCGAGTTGCGCCCCCACGTACGCCAGTGGGACCGCGACGCACACTTTCCCCGGGACGCATTCCGTCGCGCCGGCGAGTTAGGCTTTCTCAGCGTGTTGGTGCCGGAACGATACGGCGGCGCCGGTCTGGGATATGTCGAATATGCCCTCGTCATCGAGGAGATATCCAAGGTCGATCCTGCGGTGGGGCTCTCGGTGGCAGCCCACAACAGCCTTTGCACAGGTCATATCCTCAGCTATGGGACCGAGGAGCAGAAGCAACGCTATCTGCCGAAATTGGCGAAGGGTGAATGGGTCGGCGCCTGGGGGTTGACCGAACCGACAGCCGGATCGGATGCGGGTGGAACCAAGACCACCGCAAAGCGGAATGGCGACCAATGGGTACTCAACGGAAGCAAGACGTTCACCACGCACGCGAGTGTCGGCGATGTTGCGGTTCTGATGGCCTCTACAGATCCCAGCAAAAAACACCATGGCATCTCGGCCTTCGTGGTCGAGAAAACCAACCCGGGGTTTGCCGTCGGCAAACACGAGGACAAGTTGGGGATGCGTGCTTCCGACACTTCCGAGGTTGTGCTGACCGATTGCCGACTGCCCGCCACGGCGCTCTTGGGACAGGTCGGCGAGGGGTTCAAGCAGGCGATGGGGATTTTGGACGGCGGGCGGATTTCGATTGCAGCACTCGCGGTTGGAACTGCGGCCGGAGCCTACGGGCACGCGCTCAAGTACGCCCGCGAGCGAGAGCAGTTCGGTCAACCGATCGGCTCATTCCAAGCCGTCTCTTTCATGCTTGCTGACATGGCGACGGAGATCGATGCCGCGCGACTGCTGACTCAACGTGCGGCCTGGATGAAGGACAACGGCTTGAAGACGACGCTCGAATCGTCGATGGCAAAGCTCTATTCGAGCGAGGTCGGAGTCCGCGTCTGCAACAACGCCGTTCAAGTGTTCGGAGGCTATGGTTTCGTCAAGGACTATCCGGTTGAGAAGTACTACCGCGATGTGAAACTCTGCACGATCGGTGAAGGAACCTCCGAAATTCAGCGGCTTGTGATCGCGCGGGAGGTGTTGGGCAAACTCAAGAGCGGGGATCTGGCGTGAGTGATGTAGCCGGCTGGACGACTCGCTTTCGAGCTGGCGATATCGGTGCATTGGCTCGTGCCATTTCGTGGGTGGAAAACGGCGATCCGCGTGCCGGCGGCTTGCTGCGCGAGTTGTTCCCGACCACCGGGCGCGCCATCACCATCGGAGTGACCGGCTTCCCAGGCGCCGGAAAGAGCAGCCTGTGCGATCGACTGATCGGGATCTATCGAGCGCAAGGCAAAACGGTTGGTGTCATTGCGGTCGATCCGTCGAGCGCCTTTTCGGGCGGCGCAATCCTTGGAGATCGTATTCGCATGATGCGTCACGCGGGGGATGCCGGTGTCTACATCCGCTCGATGGCAACGCGCGGACACTTGGGAGGACTCTCACGCTCCACGGCGGACGCATTGGACTTGCTCGACGCCTTCGGTAAGGACGTCGTGATCGTTGAAACAGTCGGTGTCGGACAGGACGAGGTCGATATCGCGAAGCTTGCCGATACGGTGTTGGTAGTTCTCGTGCCCGGCATGGGCGACGACATTCAGGCGATCAAGGCGGGAATCCTCGAGATCGCCGACCTGTTCGTGGTCAACAAAGCAGATCGCGAAGGGGCCGATCGGCTGGTTGCCGAGCTGATGCAGATGATGACGCTGACCGATGACCACCGGCCGCGGCCTCCCATTCTCAAGACGGTCGCGACCCAAGGGGAGGGGATCGATGCGCTGATCGGGTCGATTCAGGCTCATCGGGAAAGCCCCGATTACCAGGCCGGACGTGTCGAGCGCCGGCGTGAGCGTGCCCGAGGCCGTTTGACGGAGATGTTGACGCGAGCGCTTTTGGAGCGGACGTTGTCGGCAGGTATCGGACAGGAGGGGTGGGACCGTTTGATCGCTCGAGTGGCCGGACGCGACATCGATCCGTACACAGCCATTGAGCAGGTGCTCGCGGCCGAAGGAAGAAATTCGCTATGAGCGGCAAAATCCTGGGTCTCGATCACATCGGCATTACCGTCCAGGACCCGCGCTCGCGCCTCCCCTTGTGGGCCGACGTGCTCGGCCTGGCCCTCTCCGGAGTCGATTCGGTCCCAACCGAAGGTGTCCGGGTGTGGTTTCTGGAGCTCGGTGACGGCAGCCGGGTCGAGTTGCTGGAACCAACGGAAGCATCCGGGACGGTCGCCAAGTCGATCGAGAAGCGAGGCGAAGGGCTTCATCACATCTGCCTTCGGGTGATGGACCTTGATTCGATTCTCGCCCGTTTGACCGCTCGCGGGGTCGTGCCGCTCGGCGGCGGCGCAAGGCCCGGGGCGCACGGTTCACGCGTGGCGTTCTTGCATCCCAAGGACACGGGTGGCGTGCTGCTGGAACTCGCGGAGCGCGCAGCCGGACCGGTCGACACGCCGGGCGGATTCGGGGTCGGGGCGTGGACGATCGCGTATCTGCAGGCACCGCGCGAGCGGCTGTTCGGACGAGTGCTGACGATCGACCCTTCGGGGGTCACGCTGTATGCGCTCGATCTGGACTCCTGGGATGGGTGGCTGGCGCAGTGGAGTCACGGTGAGGCCGGACCGGTGCGACCCTGTCGGCAGTTCGTTCCGATGACACGCGTAGAAAAACTGCTCGCCGATGAGGACTCCAATGAACTCCCATCGCTGGCTCGGCAGTTTCAGCAGCGCACCGATCGATCGATCACAGAGGCGTTCGATGCGGTCAGTGGGGCGGACTCATGAGCACCGCGGTGAAGTGCAACCGCTGTCTCGGCGCCCTGGACAGCGCGGGCGTCTGCGTGCGCTGTGGTCCCGAATCACCAGAACCGAACAAGACGGTGATGGTCCAAGTGTCGGCCGGAGCAGGCGGGGCGGCACCGCTCGCTGCCGGGGACGATCTCGGCCGGATCCCGTTACCCGACGGCTGGGAGATCACGCTCGACATCATCGAAGGTCCCGATCGTGGCACGACACATCGCGTCGCACGTTCGCGCGTTCTGATCTGTCGCGGGGGCGGAGACATCTCCCTCTCCGACCAGCGTGCTTCGCGCAAACACGCGAGTCTCGAGGTCTACGGTTCGACCTGCGTCCTGCTCAAGGACCTCGGTTCTACCAACGGAACCTACCTCAACGGCCGCCGCGTCAATGCAGCCGAACTCACCGATGGGGACGAGATCCGGGTCGGTGACACCAAACTCGTCATTGGCATCGGCGCCCCTCCAACCTGAGGTCAGTCCGAATTGCCTCGGTTCATGACCAGGGCATAATCCACGCCTGTTTCGACCCTGGAGATTGAACGATGCCTGGTCCGGTCGTGCGCACCGTTGTGGCATTTGCACTGCTTCTCTTGTCGGATGGAATCGTTACTCGCGCGGCAACCGCGCCGGCCACATCGCCGCCTCCGGCGCCGATCGCAAACGTTTCTGGCCCAGCTTGGGTCGACTTCGGACCGGCTGCGTTGCGTCGCGCCTCCAGCGAGGATCGTCTGGTTCTGCTGGTGTTGGAGACCCCTTGGAGCGTGGCCTGCGAACAGGCCCGGCTCCACATCTGGAACGATCCACGTGTTCTGGCCGTGATTCGCAAAGGGTTCGTGCCGGTCAGTGTGAGAGCAGACCTGCGTCCCGACCTGCACGCCCGCTATCCGGCCGACGGTTGGCCGGGAGTGAATCTGTTGCTCCCCGATGGGAGTGCACTTTTCTATGCGGGAACACAAGGTGCGCCACGCCGGATGACCGCCGGTTTGTTGCCGCCCGAGAAAATGGCTGAGCTGCTGGAGCAGGCCTTGGAGTACTACCGCGAGCAGCGTGCGGCGGTTATCAAACTCGCGCGTGAGCAGGAGTCCGAATTGGAGAAGGCGATCCGACCAAAGGCCGGCACCGACACCGATGCTTCGCTGACCTGGTCGATCGCACAACTGGCACGAACGACGTTCGACCCCGAACGCCGATACTTCGGCGGACCGCCACGGGTGCCTCGATTCGACTTGGTCGAGTTGATGTTGACGCTCGGCGCAGAGACCGACGATCCGTGGGGAACGATCGGCCGAGCTGCGCTCGAAACGATGAGCAGCAAGTTGATCGATGCCGATGGCGGGATGCGGCGGATGGCGATCGGTCTGGACTGGGAACAGGTCCAACCGGAGAAACTCCTCGATCGCAACGCGCGGATGCTGGACCTGCTCACGCTCCAGTTTCGACGTTCCGGTCGCAAGTCCGACCGCGAACAACTGTTGAAGGTCGCAAAGTTCATCACCGAGAAACTCGGTCAAGCCGATGGGTCGTTTGCCTCGGCGGTGTGCGAAGGATGCCCCGGCGGGCGTGACACGACCGTGCTGACCGATGCCAATGCGATGGCCTCGGCGGCGCTCATCCGAGCCGGCGCGGTTACCGGTGAAACAGATCTGGTTGGACGCGGTTTGAGTGGGGCCCGATTCCTGCGTGCGAATCGCTACGTCCGCAACCAAGGTGTCGCCCATGCGGTGATCGAAGGAAAGGGGATTCTGCTCCCGCTCTACTTGGACGATTTGGCGGCAACGGCTGAGACATTCTTCACGGCGTATCAGGCCACCGGTGATACCACTTGGTTGCGAGACGGTGGCGAGATCGTGCTCCTGGCAGTCGACAACCTGATGGACAAGAGCCTGGGTGCCCTGCGCGATACGTTGCCCCCCGCCGGTGCTCCTGCTCCCTTGCAACGTGCGCTGTTTCCTCTGGAAGGGAATTCGCGAATGGTGCGCGCGTTGGTACTTTATCGATATCTCGCGGACAGCAAAGCTGCGGCCGGTTTCGCCAGCAAGATCTTGCGCGCGCTATCGGGGTCTTATGAACGGGTCCCCGCGTTGGCGCCGAGCTACGCCCTCGCTGTTCACGCTTTCTATTCCCCCCCGATGTTCGCGTTGATTACCGGGATTCAGAGCGACTCGCGGGCTCAGGCCTTGCGCTACGCAGCGTTTGACGCAGAGCATCCGTACGTCATCGTTCGCCCCTTCGATACATCCACACCCGAAGGGCTCGAGATGGTGAAAATGCACAAGCTCCCTGATGGACCTTTGCCACGGCTGACGGCCCGACACGGAACGCTCAAGACCAAGTCGATCGAAGATCCATTGGCCGTTCGCGGATTGATGGCCGATCTGCGTGCCGAATATGCCGCTGCGGAACAGGCCAAGCTGAAGCTTCCGAGCGATACACCGATCGATCCACGCACGATCCCGGACAAGGGAAAATGAACAATCCAAGGTTGGCGGTGATTGGCGGCAGCGGTTTATACCAACTGCCGGACCTGGAGCGATTGCAGCGCCACAACATCCAGACGCCGTTCGGGTCTCCAAGCGGTCCGGTCGTCACCGGCGATCTCGGCGGGGTCTGGATCGCGTTTCTTGCGCGGCACGGTGCGGGCCATCGACTGCTGCCGACCGAAATCAACACGCGAGCCAACATTTGGGCGCTCAAGAGCCTGGGAGTCGAGCGCGTGATTTCGATCTCCGCAGTCGGCTCGCTGGCGGAAACGATGCAGCCGCTGCATGTCGCGCTGCCCGATCAGTACATCGATCGTACGCGGCATCGACACGAGACCTTTTTTGGGGATGGGATTGCTGCGCACGTCTCGCTCGCCGACCCGACTTGCGACGAGCTACGAGAAGCGGCCGCCCAAGCGGCGGAGGACTCGGGCGCGACGGTTCATCGCGGCGGTGTCTACCTGTGCATGGAAGGCCCGCAGTTTTCGACCCGTGCCGAGTCCAACCTGTTCCGGAGTTGGGGCGCTAGCTTGATCGGCATGACCAACATGCAAGAAGTTCGGCTCTGCCGCGAGGCAGAAATCTGCTTTGCGAGCTTGTGTCTGGTCACCGACTACGACTGTTGGAAGACAGACGAAGCGCATGTCACCGTTGAGGCGATCATCCATCGATTGGAACTGAACGCGGAGAGCGCGCGACGGACCGTCACGACCTTGGCCCCACGACTCGGCCCGCGACATTGTCAGTGCGCCACCGTGCTCGACACCGCCATTGTCACGGCTCGCGAAATGATCCCAACCGAAAGCGTGGATCGCCTTGGTCCGATCGTGGCTCGGGTCCTGGGCGGCAGGTGAGGCAAGACCGCGCCGCTGCGATTCGTGTGGCGGCGCTGCTTTGGTGCGGCGCGGCGATCGCGGCAGCGGCACCATTTGCCGGTCTGGGGCGATACAGCGCAGCAATCGTGGCGGGGGTCTCCGCATTTTGGTTTCTGCATGCCATGCGCCCAGAGGGAGTGCGCTTCGTCGCCTCCGTGCTCGTGGTTTGGGCGTTTGCACATTCCACCGCGATGATTGGATTGACTCTGTGGTCTCCCGAACGAGCCGGTGCGGTGATTCCACATGGGGTCGAGTACTGGTCGGAGATGAGGCCTTATGTTGTCGACGGATCGGGGGTCGAAGTCGACCCGTACCGCTTCGTTCCGTTGCACCTTCGGCATCTGGTGGGATTCGCCGTTCTGTCCGCGATCAGCGGCGGGCTCGCCGGGTTGGTCCTCGGCGCTTATCTGACCGGATATATGTCGTACTACGTCGCTCAGGTGGTGACACACGCGGGTCACCCCTTGATCGCCGGATTGCTAGCTTGGCATCCGTGGGCCGTTATTCGAGTCGTCGGATTCATCCTTCTCGGGATCAGCCTCTCGCGACTCTGGCCGGAGCGAAAAGACCTCGCAGGCTGGTGGCGAACACAGCGTGGGCAACTCGCGCTCGCGCTCGGCCTATGGAGTTTCGACTTGATCTTGAAGCTGGCGTTGGCGCCATGGTGGAGCGCACTCCTGCGAACAGCGGGCGGAGTTCGGATCGCTCACTGACAGACCCGCCGTGGACGCAGTTTTGCGGCGAGTGCTAGACTCCTCGATTCCTTCCCAGCGGGCGGACATCGTCCGCCGCGACCCGTGGAGAGACAGGTACATTTATGCGCGAAGTGGCCGGAATGCTCGATGCCCGAGGCCTTCGCTTCGGCATCGTTCTCGCTCGATTCAACGCACGTGTCGGCGAGGTGTTGCTCGCAGGTGCGATCGATGCCCTTCGTCGGCACGGTGCCAGCGAGGATGCCATCGTCGTGGCCCGCGTTCCCGGGGCGTGGGAGCTGCCTCAAGCGCTCCGCTGGATGCGGACTCCCGCGACTCGCGGCCGAAAAACGGGAGAGGTCGACGCCTTGATCGCCTTGGGTGCGCTGATCCGAGGCGAGACTCCGCACTTCGATCATCTGGCCGCTGCCGTCACGCGTTCGCTCGAAAGTTTGGCGGCGGAGTCGGGTCTCCCGGTTGCCTACGGACTCCTGACCTGCGACACGCTGGAGCAAGCGATGGAACGGGCCGGTGGCAAAGCGGGTAACAAGGGGTTCGAGGCTGCCATGACAGCCATCGAAATGGTTCATCTGCGACGCGAACTCGGCGACAAGGGCTAGACCGATGGGAGACCGACATCGGGGGCGCGACGCAGCGCTACGCATGCTCTATCAGTCGGACCTCACGGGAGAGCCGGCCGACAAGGTGGTCAGCGACATCCTGCTTGGCGCGCTGCTAGATCCGCCGCTCGAACCGTCCGCACGTCGGTTTGCAGAGACGCTGTTTCGCAGCGCGTTGTCCAGGCGCGACGAGATCGACGGGTTGATCCGCGCCGGCTCGGAGCACTGGAGGCTGGAGCGGATGGCAACCGTTGATCGCAATGTGCTGCGGCTTGCTTTGCACGAGCTGATCGAGAATCCATCGCTCTCCGCGGCTGTGGTGCTGGACGAAGCGGTCGAGTTGGCCAAGGACTTCGGCGGCGAGGAATCAGGTGCATTTGTCAACGGCGTACTCGACGGGATCAGGCGACGGCTCGAGAGTGGGGAGTTGGTGTTGCGACGCTAGCGCACGAGACGTCTTTCCGAGGTGAACGGCAGTGGCTTACGACACACGGACAATCGAGGAGCGCTGGCAGAAGCGCTGGCGCGATGATCGTATTTTCAATGTTGCCGAAGATCATCAGCGGCCGAAGTACTACTGCGTCGAGATGCTCCCCTATCCCTCGGGCCGCATCCACGTCGGGCACATCAGAAATTACTCGATCGGCGATGCCAATTGCTGGTTCCGGCGACTGCAGGGGTACAACGTGATGCATGCGATCGGCTGGGATGCGATGGGCCTCCCTGCCGAGAACGCGGCGATCAAGAACGGCGTCGCGCCGGCGGAGTGGACCTACTCGAATATCCGCCACATGCGCGAGACGTTGAAGCAACTCGGCTTCTCATATGACTGGGACCGTGAGATCGCGAGTTGTCATCCGGGCTACTACAAGTGGAATCAGTGGTTCTTCCTGAAGCTACTCGAGCATGACATGGCCTATCGAGCGCGTCGCACCCTGAACTGGTGTCCGAAGTGCAACACGGTACTGGCCAATGAGCAGGTCACGCCGTCCGGGTGTTGTTGGCGACACGAGGAGACACTCGTCCAGAAGGTCGAGTTGGATCAGTGGTTCGTCAGAACCACCAAGTATGCGGACCGTTTGCTCGAAGGTCTGCAACAACTCGAGGGACGTTGGCCGGATCGCGTCCTCGCGATGCAGCGAAACTGGATCGGTCGAAGCGAAGGCTGCCGCTTCACTTTCAAGGTGGACGGAAGCGACAAAAGCATCGAGGTGTTTTCGACCCGTGTCGACACGGTCTTCGGCTGCAGTGCGGTGGTGATTGCTGCAGCGCACCCGTTGGCCCGCGAACTTGCGGCCGGGACCGGATGCGAGAAGTCGGTCGACGAGTTCATACGATCTGAGGCTGCTGCGCCCCCCCCGACTCCGGAAGAGGAACGCGAGAAGATCGGCGTCTTCTCCGGACGATACGCTATCAATCCGTTCAACGAGGAGAAGGTCCCGATCTGGTTGGCCAATTTTGTCTTGATGGACTTCGGCACGGGAGCGGTGTTCTGTCAGCCGGCCCACGATCAGCGAGATTTCGAGTTCGCAAGAAAGTACGGGTTGACGATCCGTCCGGTGGTGCGGCGTGGTGAGGCGCCCTTAGACGACGCGGCTGTCATGGAGGCTGCATTCACTGACGACGGC
>CAZAHQ010000129.1:0-9299 GCA_964484415.1 uncultured Acidobacteriota bacterium
CGTCGTCGAAACTCTCCGGCAAAGCGGCCAACTGCGTCGCGATCGAGAGTTGCGTCTCGGCGTCGACGTCGGCCGTCGCAAACGGCTCTAGAGCGATCGCCGTGACGCGGGCGCGATCGAAACCCGGGACCGATTCGTCGAAGGCTCGTGCACTCGCGTCGAGGATCCGCTTCCAGAACGAGTGCGCCGCCGTGGGGTCGAGCTTCTGCGCAATTCGGTAGCGTGCGATCGCTTGTTCGTATTGCTTGCGGTTCAGATCATGGGCACCGAGCGTGTGGGCCAACGTCACGCTGGGCGCGGTGAGAAAGCGCTGTTCCTTTTCTGCGATCGTGGTCCGATCGGCGAGGGCAGTCTGCAGGTCGCTAGCCCAACCATGGGGATCGCCATACCCGACGAACCGATCGATTTCACGAGCCTGCGCGTCGAGCACGACGAAGCTGGGAAATCCGTCGATCCCCAGCGTCTCGCGCGCGAACGCTTCGCCAGTACCGTCGTCGTCTCCGTTGATCTGTAGAAGCACGACCTGCTCGAGCGCTTGCTGAATCCTGGTGTCGGACTTCGCCTCACGGGCGAACTGCTGACAGGGGCCTCACCAATCAGCGTAGATGTCGACCAGGATCGGACGGCCACTGGCCAGTGACTGCGCCTTGGCGTCGTCGAGCGTCGTCGCGTGCGAGAGATTCTTGGCCTGGTCGACAGTGCCGCCGCACCCGGCAAGGCTGAGTGCGGCGATCAACGCAACCAAGCGTGGGCGCGGCCTACTTTTCATTCTTCAGCGACTCGAGCTTGGCCTTGGCGGTGGCCCCTTCCTCGCCGCCGGCTTTGGCGGCCGCTTCCAGCAACGCGAGCGCTTCGGCCTTCCGGCCCTGCGCCAACGCCACCATCGCCTGCGTCATCGAATCAGGGTGACCTCCGGCGCGCGCCGCCTCGCATGCGGCGCTGGCCTCCTTGTCGCGGCTGAGACCGTAGAGTACGGCGCAACGATCGGCCTGGAATTCGGCTTGCGTATAGGCGCTTGCGCCGTCGGGGAGTGAGGCGATCGCGGCGAGTCCTGCATCGAGAACACCGATCGCATCATCGAAACGCAGTGCCCCGCGATAGACATCGGCCAGGGCCTTGTGCGCTTCGATCAGTTTCGGATCGAGCGCAAGAGCGCTATCCAGTTCGACCACGGCCGGCAGCACCAAACCGGCGGCCGCCAGTTGCTTGCCGCCGCGCATCCGCATGATCGCTGTCGGGGGAGACTTCGATCCGGAGATCCGCAGATAGTGATCGACCACGGCGCGCATGGCTGGATCGGGCGTCGCTTGCTTGGCGACGGCTGCCCCTAACTCGGACCACAAGGGTGCCGCACTCGGCAGAGATCGGCGCGCTCGGAACTGTGCGAGTAGGAAGCGGGCGTTGATGTCCACCGTAGCGTGCGGCACAACCAACGCCAGAGCCTCCTCCCATTGCCTGGACAAACCGGCCGCCGTCGCGGTGCGGACGGCGAGCCCAGCGTCTGTCGGCGTGAGCGCCGCCATCGCACGCAACGCGTCGAGTTGCGCGGGGAAGTCCCGACGCGCCTCGGCGCACACGGCCACCGCCCCTTGCGACGCCGGATCGTTGGGGAACAGTTCCTTCAGTGCGACAGCGACCTTGGTCGCGGAGTCAACCAGCCCCAACGACGCGGCGTCTTGCACTGCCGTTGCGGTATCGCCGATAACGGCGGCCGAGATGTCGCTTCGACGCTGCTTGAGCAGTTCAATCGCTGGTGCGGCGAGCCCGTTGGCGACTCGCGCGGCGATGTTCCCCGCGAGGATGTCGTCACGCTTCGGCGCTGCTTTGAGTGCTTCGGTAAACAGCGCGAGCGCACGCTCGAGCCCTTTGCCGTCGTGAGTGAGTCGAACCCTGTTGAGCGACTGCATCGAACTGGCTGGAAGGGAACGCAGACCCGATCCGGTGATCAGTCGCTCGTAGGCCGCGCTATCGAAAACCTGTTCGATTCGGCGCGCTTGCCGTAGACGGCAGTTGGCCTCGAGTGCCAACAGGTCGGGATCCCTCGCGTTCTGCTTGGTCAGCGGTTCGAGCTTGGCGTAAAGCTCATCGCATTTTCCGTCTTGAACCAAGCCGTACAGGGCCTCGATCTGAGCTGGGTCGATCGTCGACTGGGCTTGCACGGTGCCTACAGCGAAGACCGCCAACAACGCCCATCGGCTTATGCGGGTGATAGTGATTGCTCTCAACGTTGGTTCTCCAAAACGGGCTGAGGAAGGTACGGCGATGCGGCTGCCACGATGCGCTCGGGTGTGATTCCAGGAAACGGGTCGCTGTCGTGCCGCCCGGTTGGGTGTGCCGACGCCAGGACAGTGTGGCCCACGCCAAACGGTGCGTTCAACGTCGGATCGGTGGGTCCGTAGATGGCGACAACCGGACGCCCGACCGCCCATGCGATATGCATCGGACCGGTATCACCACCGACGAACAGAGTGCAGGCGGCGATAAAGGCCGCCAGTTCTCTCACGCCTAGATCGCCGGAAGGGAAGACGCCGGGTCCTGCGGCGGCACACAACTGTGCGGTCTCCTTTTCTTCCCCCGGTCCGCCGAGGATCGCCACCCGGGCGCCCCGCGCAGAGACTCCACGCGCAACCTCGGCCCATCGCTCCGCGGGGTACCGCTTCCAGGCTTGGCGTCGACTGCTCCACGGGGCAAGCGCCACCAACGGTTGACTACCAGCAAGCTGCGATACCCGTTGTCTGCCGACGTCGAGTTCTGCCGCCGTGAGTACCAGGTCGATCTCTGCCGGACCAGGTGTGGCACCGGCTGCCTCCGCAAGCCGAATCGCGCGCAGCACACGGTGTTCGCTGCCGGCAGGAAGATCGGCGCGGACGGTGGCGAAGACGTGACTGAACTCGCGACTGAACGGCGCGGCAAAACCGACCCGCACCGTGCTGCCCGAAAGCCTCATCACCAGTCCGCTCTTGAAACTGCCCTGAAAGTCGATGGCGAGATCGGCTCGGTATTCTCTAAGCCTCCGAACGAAACTCGAAACCAACGACCAGCCGGTCCAAGGGGCGCGCCTGGCCCGCCGCTGCAGTTCTTTGCGGGGGAGGACGAACACGTTGTCGAGATCGGGATGCGCCAACAGCAACGGGGAGGCCGACTCTTCCACCGCCCAGGCGATCGAGGCGTCAGGCCAGGTGCGACGGATCAGGCGTAGCGCGCCCAACGTGCGTACCACATCCCCCAAGGCCCCGAGGCGCACCAGCAGTACGCGGCGGGGTGGTTCCAGGGTGGAGAATCGCGTCCGCGTCGCCATGGCGGCGATTATTCCCGGAGGGGGAGGCGACGGCCAGGCCCCGCGACTCGGCGACACGCTGAGGGGTCCGCAGTTTCGCTCTTTGCCACGCGCCGGCCGTTTGGCCCGGCATTCGTCGCGAGGCGCGACGAAGAAGTTGTGGCAAAGTCCGCGGCGGAGGATCTGAGCCTTGTTGGAACCCTGGTTGATCGCGATTCTCGCCTGCCCGACTTGTCGGGAGAAGGTCCAGCTCACTGCTGCCAACGATGGATTCGTCTGTGAACAGTGTCGTGTGCTCTATCCCGTGGAGGACGGTATTCCGCAGATGCTCCCCGAGGCCGCACGACCCTTCCCGGCGGGGGATGGAACGGGGCGTTGATGGGATCTCTTTCGGAGCAACTGTCGGGCCGGCGCGTCGTCGTACTGGGTGACGTGATACTCGACCGGTATCTGCATGGATCGGTGGACCGGATCAGCCCTGAGGCACCGGTACCGGTGGTGCGCCTTCGTCAGCAGGAGATCCGGGCCGGCGGCGCCGCCAACGTTGCGCTCAACATCGCGGCGCTAGGGGCACGACCCCAGTTGGTGACGGTGATCGGAGAGGACGAATCGGGCCGAGCACTCAGTGCGCTCTTGGCCGCCAAACAGGTCGATGCCAGCGCTGCGGTCGTCGATTCGCTCCGGCCGACGACGGTCAAGACGCGGGTTCTCGCGCGTCATCAGCAGGTGGTCAGGATCGACGACGAGGATGACTCGCCGATCGATGACCGGCTGGCGGAGCTGGTTTGCAACCATGCCGTCGCCGCCCTTCAAGGGGCTGAGGCGCTCGTGATTTCGGATTACGCGAAGGGGCTATTGGATGCGCGCGTGCTAACCCCGGTGCTCGACGCGGCGCGGCGCGCCGGTGTGCCGTCGGTCGTCGATCCGAAGCGCGCCATTTTCTCGCTCTATCAGCCAGCGACCCTGATCACACCGAATCAAGGAGAGATCGCGCGCGCCACGGCGCACGAAATTCTGGCTGAATCCGATGTTCTGGCCGCAGCGTGGGTCTTGCTCGAGCGCCTGAGTTTGGAGGCGGTGCTGGTCACGCGAGGGGAAGCCGGCATGCTGTTGGTCCCGCGCCAAGGCGAGGCCGTCTCGATCAATGCAGAGGCGCGCGAAGTATTTGATGTCACGGGTGCGGGCGACACCGTGGCCGCCACGCTCGCTGCCATGCTCGCGGCTCGAATCCCGCTTGCCGAGGCCGCTCGCTGGGCCAATACGGCAGCGGCGATCTCGGTCGGCCGGCTAGGCACGGCGGCCGTCTCCGTGTTGGAATTGGAGCGATTCGTCTCCGCGCAGGCCGGGTCGTGAGCGATCGAATCCGGAAAACGACGGAGCAGGCTGACCGATCGAGGCTGGCCTCTTTCAGGGGGCGAACCCTAGATTCGCCTCCATGGCATCGACCGTGGCTGACTTCCCGCTGACAGGCTTGGGAGCCGCAAAAACATCGACGATCCCGCTCGAGGGTCGCCTCGAGGGAACGTCGGTTCCTGAAATCCTGTGCGCCCTGTCTCGCGAAGCGTTCTCGGGCGCCTTGATGCTGGAGCGGCGAGGACTTCGCAAGGTCTTGTACCTCCGTGAAGGGCGCGTCGTGTTCGCCGCGTCGTCCGATCCAGAGGACCGACTCGGCACCTTCTTGCTGCGGCGCGGCGAAGTGCGATTGGCACCACTGCTCGAAGCGTCGGGGCAGGTCGCGCGCGGCCGACGACTCGGCCAGATCCTGGTCGACAGCGGTGTGATGGACCCGGGTGCCGTGGTGCGCGCAGTGCTCGATCAGGTTCGCGAGGTTGCGCTCTCGGTGTTCGCGTTCCGTGAAGGTGGCTACAAGCTCTCGCGGGTTTCGCTCCCGGCCCACGAATCGATCACGCTCGACCTACCGATGGAGACGCTGGTGCTGACTGGCGTCAAGCGGGTGCGCGACTGGCGTTGGGTGCGCAAAGCGGTGGGTGGTCCCCGCGCCGTGTATCGCCGCACGGAAGGCTCTGAGTTGTCGTTGGCGAGTTTGGGAATGACAGAGCGCGCCGTGCTCGAACAATTGCAGCGACCCTGCCGTGTCGACACGTTGTGCCGCGAGGTCTACGCGCCGTCCTACGACGTCTATCGTTCGCTGTGGGGCTTGGCGATCATCGGTGCGATCGAGCGAGAAGATCCTCGCTTGATCACCGGATTCATCAGCTCGCCGACGGAAGGGTTTCTTCCGCAGGGCGGCGCGATCGAGATCCTGCTCGAGCTGGGTGCGCGCCGGTTCAGCGGGGTGTTGCGCCTGTTCCATGATGGCCTCGAGGGTGCGCTGTTCTTTGAAAGCGGACGCGTTCAGTTCGCGACGACCAACGATCCCGAAAAGAGCTTGGTCACACACCTGCTGCGTCGCGGTGTGATCTCCGATCGCGACCATGACGATGCCGTACGACGACTCCTTTCAGGTAAGCGCATCGGAACGATTCTGGCCGAACGCGGCGCCTTGCAGCCTGAAGATGTCGAGCGGTTCGTCCGTGAGCAGTTGATGGATGTGGCCCGTTCGCTGACCCAGTGGCGCAACGGCGAGTTCACGCTCGAAGAAGGCGTCAATCTCAGTGAAACCGTCAAGCTCGACGCGAGCGTCGAGGACGTGGTGGTGGAAGCCTGCACAGCGCTCGAGATCTTCGATCAGCTGTGGGACGAACTGGGCGGGCTGGGAACACTGTTCCGGTTGCGTCGTGACTATCTCGATCGCCTCGATCGGATGGCGCTGCGCCCCACGATTTGGGAATTGGTTTCATTGCTCAGTCAGGAGCGCACCGTCGAGGAGTTGTTGGCCTCGCGCCCCGAGCCCGATTTCGAGCTGGCGCGACTGATCTATGCGCTCGATCGAGTCGGAGTGGTCGAACGGGTGAGTGAAGCCGAGATCCTGGTCCGCGCACGGGAAACGAAGACGGCGGTTGCTGCTTACCAAGACTCGACGCTCTTGGCCGATCACGAGGCCCCGGCTGACGCTGCCGCGCAGGTCGCGGAGTCGACGTCGAATGCGAACGCACTCGAGTTCGCGCCGGAGCTGTTCAGTCGCCAGCAGCGTGAACTTGCGCCGCCGAATCTGGAAGGTCTGACTGCAAACGAGCTTGGTATTGAACCGGCAGAACCACTTCGATCGGAAGGCGAAGCGGCGCAAGAGGCAGCCGCGGACGCAACGTGGTTCAGCGAAGCGGTTCCTTCCGAGGATCCGATCGATCCTGGTGCCGAGCCTTCTGAGCACAGCGATCTGTCACCCGAGGCCGAGTTCTCCGAGACGCCGGCAGCGATCGAGTCGAACGGAAGCGAGCCGGTCCCGAACGCGGCTGAACCGAGTGTTCCCGAATCGGAACTCCGAGACGAATCGTTAGAGGGTCTGCCTGCGAGCGCCTCGATCCAAACATCGGAGGCCGACCTGTCGCGCGAGGAGTCGTTCGTCGAAGGTCCAGCAACGGATTACGGCAGCGAAGAGGTCGAGGTCGCACCCGCTGCGCCGATCGATTTGGACACCACGCTGGAAACGGAGCGACCCAACATCGATGTCAGTCGGACGCTAGAAATTCCGCGCTCGATGGTCGCCGACGCCCTGAACACGGTTCCTCCTTCGGAGTCTCACTCGTTCGATACACCTCAGCTACACGACGTCGAACCTCCGGCACACAACGGGGCGGATCAGGCAGGCGAAGCAGCGCCGTGGGGGCCGTCGGGCGAGATCTCGTCGCTCGAAGGATCACGGTCCGAGCTTCCGACCGAGTCCGACCCGGCACCGCGCGCGCCGCTAGACGAGATAGAAATTCCTGAAGTCCCGGCGCTCTCGATTCCTGACACGTTGGTCGCCGAGGTCGATCGGTTCAATCGGCGGCATGCACTGTTGTTCCATGAGATTCGGCTCGAAATCGGTGCCGGTGCGCGCAATTTCGTGCTCACCTGCGCGCGTCGACTCGGCCCGTATGGGGTGGTGTTCGCGGGGCTCGAGCCGGACCGTGCGGGGATCTTCGATCGCGAGCTCTTGGCTCGCGCCGTGTTGGAACGCTGGGGTGGCGATCCAACGGACGCGCTCGATAGCTTGATCGATGTGGAGTTGAATCTGGTCGGCGATCTCATGTCACCGGGACGACGAGCGGCGTTGCTGCAGGCCTTGCGGAGCGCCTGAGTCAGACCAACGACTCCCACGCCTGACACCCGGGACAACGCCAATCGAATTCCTGCATGGCATGTCCGCAACGAGTGCAGTGCCACGCGTCCCACCACAGCCGTTCTGCCGACCAGGTCTTCAGCAAGGTAGCGGTGCGCGCGGCACGCTCGCCATCTTCGATGTGAGCCAGGCGCGCTCTCAGTCGTTGTGCCGTTGCCGATCGTGGCTGTGAGTCCGCGACGCGTTCGACCCAGGCTCGCGCCTCACCAACATCCTTGCGGCGCAGCGCGTCATCGGCCATCCAAGCGTAGAGCCGCCAGGATGTGACGCCGGTCGCTTCACGCTCGATCATGTCTTGGGCGAAACGGCGCGCCGCCTCGCGATCGGCACCGGACCCCGTACCCTCCAGACGGTCCAGACTCAACGCCGTCACGTGCGGCGCTTCACGCGCCGCTTCGAACCAGGCCTCGCGCGCCTGTGAGCGCTGTCCCAACTGAAACAGAGCATCGCCGCGCGTCAGCATCGCGGCGGCGAGGTTGGGTACCTCGCTGAGCGCAAGCTGGGCCTGTTTGAGGGCTTCGTCGGCGCGTGCCTCGGCCAACAGCTCGCGCGCGTAGAGCACACGTCGTCTCGCCGTCACCAACTTCCCACGCTCTGGTAGGAGCTTCTGGAGCTTGACCGACGCGGCGATCGCCTCGGGCCAACGATTCAAGCGCGAGAGCAGTTGCTCCAACGCGAGCAGCGGAGCCGGCGCACGCGGCAGCGCGCCGGCGGCTTGTTCGTAGCAGGCCAGCGCTTCGTCTGGAGAGTCTGTTTCCTCCAGCAATCGACCGCGCAACAGCAGCAACGCGGAGCGAATCTCACCGGAGAGATCCTGTCGCGCGGCCAGCACGTCAACGACGCGCTCGGCCCGCGTCACATCGCCGGCGCGGCGCAACGCATCGCCAAACACCAGCGACAGCGACGCGTCCTCGCTGCTCGCTTCGATCGCCTGCCGCAGGGCTGCTGCTGCGCCGAGGTAGTCGTCCGCCGTGATGCGAGCCAGCGCCGTTTCGATCAGCGCTTGATACGGTCCAGGTGTGTCGACCGTGGGTTTGGCGCGGCGCACGGTGGAGACCACGAGCGCGGTGACGATCACACCGCTGACAAACGCCAACAAAATCACCAGCCCCGTCATAGGGGATCGGGTACCGATGTCGGACCGCTCTCCAGCCGTGGTGGTGCCGGCGCAGCCTGCAACGCCAGATTGCGCAAGTCGGCGATCTCTTCCTCGAGGCGGCGCAGCCGCCTCCGCAAGCGGAGGTTTTCTACGCGCAGTGTGAGTCCTTCGATCAGCGCCAGCACTCCGATGAAAAGCACGCCAGCGCCGACCGACGCAAAAATCACGACAGCCAGCGAGGCCTCGCGCGCCTTCTCGAAACCTAGGCTAACGGTTACGGTCTCGTTCCAGTTGGCGACGGCGATCCAAACCAGCAACACGAAGAACGCGACGATCAAGACCGACAGCAGCGCTCTCACGGTGTTACTCCGGAACGCCCGGCAAGCAGGTGCTCGACCACTTCACGAACCGCACCTCGACCGCCCGGGCGCGTCGTGATGTAGGCCGCCGCCCGCCGCACCGCATCGACAGCGTCATGAACGGCGACAGGCAGCCCCACGGCCGCCATCACCGAGAGATCGACCAGATCATCGCCGATGTAGCAGCACTCCTCGGGCGCCATTCTGTGGCGCGTGAGAATTTCGTCGAGCACCACCCGCTTGTCCTCCACCGCCAGATGAATCTCGGAAAGCCCGAGGTCGCGTCCGCGGCGATCGGCTTCCGGGTGTTGGCGCGCCGAGATGATACCGGTGATGAGTCCA
>CAZAHQ010000130.1:0-9286 GCA_964484415.1 uncultured Acidobacteriota bacterium
CCCCCCCCCCCCCCCCCCCCCCCCCCCCCCCCCCCCCCCCCCCCCCCCCCCGAATTACCTCACCACCGTCAGATCGGGCCCCTCCGTAACACGTGTCGTCAAGTACGAGTCGCCGAGTTCTCGTAGTAGCTGACCATCGCGAACCTCTCCTCGGCACTTCGATCTCTCATTCGCGCGAAGAACAATCGCGTCGTATCAAAGGGGCTCCCATGCGAGCACTTAGAGGAACACTTTCCATAGTATCCGTGGCCGTCATCCTCCTCAGTAGCCTGGTGGCGTTTGCGGACGAGTCGTCCACGCTCTTGACTCTCTCGAACCAGGCATTCACCGCATTGCACAATGCAACAGTGGTGCTTCCCAACTCCACCACGGAGCGTATCTCACGGTCGACGGCACAACTTCCACCAGGATGGCCAACAGGCCAGAAGAAGGGGCTGATTGAGAAGCAGTACATGGATCAAGCGTTTCAAGCGACGTCGCTCGCCGCATTGTCCGCAGGCGTCATCATGAGTTTTGTGAACGTACCAGAGAACTTCACGACGTACGTCACTGTCTACTACCACGCACCAACGCAGCAGTTGCTCTTCGGTGGTTACGGTGTTCACCCAGGGAGGGACCTAGAGCAGAAGCTGAGTACGCTTTCCAGCGGGAGCAACCCTTGTGACTCCACCTCGGACAACATCCAGTGTTCGGGCACTGATTGTCCGTGCGGCACAGGCAGCAGAGTCTGTGACTGTGCAGGCGCGAGCTGTGCGAGTGGCGACATCTGGTTTAACACCGGAGAAAAAGACCAATGGCAGAACCCCATCTATAACTGCGTGATGGGTAGCTGCCAAGGCGAAGAGATGGTCGGCTGTGGAACACTGGGCATCGTGAACCTTGTGCAGGTCTTGAGCCCGCGCGACCTTCCCTACTGAGAACCTGACCACCTCCGCAGCGGCACTCTATCGGGAGGTCATGATGACCGCGCCTCGCATCCGCCATCTGATGGTCACAATAGGAGCGTTCTCGTCCGCGTCCATTGCGTGCGAGCTGACGGTCACCGTTGATTTCGGAGCGTCTCCTGCATCCAGCGCCGGCGTCGTTGCGCAGTTGGTCGACGACGCCGGCTACTCACGCGACATCGATCTCACCGGCTCCGGCGATGTCGTTTTCAGAGATGCGCCTTGCACGTCCGCCACGCTGACCGTCGGGTATCGGGCTCGACTCCCATCGCGAAACGGCATCGCGTCGCTGCAGACTGCGAGACTGCAGATCGGTCCGAAGGAGCGTTGGCGGCTCGACCTTGCCGAGCTGGGGTTGGTGCAACTCGAGACCATTGACGCGAACGAAAAACCTGCGCCATTCGTAGATGTCACACTCTACTCTCCCGCACAGCCTGACAAAGCGGCGCGACTGCTGGTCGTCCGCACAGATGAGTTTGGCGAGGCTGTCCTCCCCGCATTTCCTGGTCGCTACACACTTCGAACTCCAGGCTACGATCTCGCGCAGTTCTTCGAGGGCAGCCAACGACTAGAATCTACGGAGTTCATGGTCAAATCCGGTGCGCGACAGGCGGTTCGCGTACAGATCTCTCATCAGGAACTGATACGCCTCGAAGTTTCGAACACCGAGGGTGGGGGAGCGGCAGGTGTCGTCGTCGATGTGGATTCACATGGCGCAGGAAACGACTGTTCTCAGTGCGGCAGAACAGATAGCCAGGGGATACTCAATCTCCCGGTGCGGTCGTTTCCAGTTTCGCTTCGGCTGAGAGACACCAGCGGTCAGTTCGACGTGATTCCGCCAACGTTTGAGCTTGACGCAAATCCAGACCGGCCGTTGAAGGCGGTCCTACGACTTGCAACTGGCTCGCCCTTGGACGTAGAGGTAGTTGACGACAAAGGGAAGTACATAGTCGGGGCATCCGTGGAGGTTCACTTCGCGAGCCGCAATGAGGAGGGCGCCACAGGAAGTCGAATCGCTGCTAGCGACGAGCATGGAATCGCGAGGCTCTCCGTTCCTGACAGCAAATTCATAGAGCTGGTCGTCTCTCCACCGCACGGCGCGTCGCTCACGGGCGTCCGCCAGCTAGTACCATCAGATCCAGCGCCGAGTCGCTTGCGAGTCGTCCTCCAGTCTCACGACACGATCCTGGTCAAAGCATCCGTATCCAACCCCGATCGCTCGCCAGCGAAAGGCGCCGAACTGACTCTTGTCGGATTGGATGGGAGAGGGACTCCCGCGCGTTCGGATGACCGCGGCGAACTCACCTTGTCGGTCGATCATCCCGGCACATATCGCTTCATTGTATTGTCCCCGATCGCCTGGAATGGCCAGTCACTGAGAGTCGTTTCGAGGCTCGACGGGCGTCGACAGTTCGCACCTGAGATCAGGGTCACTCGGTCCAGTTCGAAGTCGGAGCAACCCGTCCGCCTGATACTTGATCCAGGGATCCAGGTCTGCGCCGAGTTGAGGCTCGCCGCCGCCGAGGTCGGATCCGTTGTCCTTGAACTCTTTCCAGAAGACTCCGACAGGCCCGTCGCTTCCGTGAGGCGTGCCCTCTCGGCGAATGAGAACGTCTTGTGCGCACCACACGTCTCGCCCGGAGGATTCCACGTTCTGGTCGCGCCAGATTCTGAAGTCGGACGATTCGCGGCCGTATGGTGGCCCAACGCACCCGCCCGCGCGGCTGCGAGCACGCTGACTCTTCGGAGTGGTGAAGCTACGGACAACCTGACATTCCTATTGCGTCCCGTTGGAGCGCTTTCTCTCGGGCGGGCACCTATTGCTGAGCCCTCATCAGAGTTCACGCTCTGGCTCTGCAGACAGACTCAAGCGACGCAAGGCGCGGACGACGATCCGGTGTGTGAGCAGTGGCCCATGGAGCTATTGCACGAGCGATCCAGAACGAACCCCGCTGATCTACTGATGACTGGTGTCCCTGTTGGGCGTGCTCGTGCGCGGCTTTGCCGCAACACACTCTGCATCGAAACTAACGATGTTGATGTGGCTGGCGGCCAGGTCCGGCATGCTGAGTTCGAGGCGCTAGACTGTACTGACGAGACGCTCATGTACGTCAGAGCATTCCTGCATCTGAATCCAGAACCAGGCAGTACTGAAGCCTGGCCATCGACGGCGTTCGGAGATCGTGTGCTGAACGGCGTCGAGGCTCTGGGATTGAATGCAACCGACAAGGCAGAAGACGTTCGTCGGCTGGTGGAATTCGACTATCTAGCTCATCGCACGGAGTATGTATTGCGATCAAGACTCGCTCAGCGTCACCGGGAACAAGGAGATCATTCAACCACCGCTCAAGAACAGCTGTGGCACGAGTTCCTGGACGATTCTCGCTTTCTCGAAAGGCTATGCAGAGTTGCTCCCGTTGCACACTCAACGAAGCGTGATCGATCGACAAACCTGAGCGAAGTGCTCTCGCTAGCATTGAGTCTCGAGAGTGCGCTTCCCGAAGACTGCCATGCTGCTGGTTGTTTGCCGGATCTTGAATCTAGTTCGCCGGCGTTCAATCTCGAGGATGCGCTGCTCGGAGCAGATCTGATCGATAGCGTCACAACAGACAGGAGTGTCGATCTCGCGGAGCGAGTGATCAACGGATTGGAGTCCAGAGGTTGGACGATCCGACGTAACTGAACAGAGATCTCCAGATGGCAACGCGTCACCAGCGCGATAGGACTGCTGGATCGCCGTCGACCGCACCCCGCCTGATCCTCTTCGACCGAGGTGAGTCGCTCGCGCAACGTAGGCGCGCCCCGGTCTGACTTGGAGCGTTCTTGGGCCGTGGTCCAGTGCGGTGCGCGCCTGCGCAACGATGCGACTCGCCAGAGTGCCCGGCCGACAGCCAGAGCGGCCCGCACGCTGAATCTGCCGGACCAGGTCCACAGCCGCGCCGAGGGACAGACGTGTATGCCAGAACCATATCGAAGGAGCGCAATCACTTGCATGCCGGCCCTCGATCCGTCGATCTGACACGCGGACGATCCTCGTCTCCATCGAGAAGCTCGGCGTGAATTTCACACGCGCCGATGACCCGAGATCGAGTCATGGCTTCGTCCAAGGGGCGACACGCGCGAGATGACGCCAAAACCATATCGAATCCGCTCGTATTGGTTTACTGTTCGCGGCACCGGCAGTGCCGGAACAGGTGCCCAGTGAACGCAGAGGAATTCCGCAAACTCGGCCATGAGTTCGTCGATTGGATCGTCGCATACCGAGAGCAGATCGAATCGCTGCCTGTGATGAGTCCGGTGAAGCCCGGCGAAATCCGCGCTCGATTCCCCAAGCAGCCGCCGCAAGAGGGCGGCCACGCCGCTCGAGCTCTATCGCTGCTGCAACGCGACGTGATGCCCGGCATCACACACTGGAATCATCCGAGCTTCTTCGCCTACTTCCCATCCAACTCCAGCTATGCCTCGATCCTGGCCGACCTCGTCGCCTCCGGTTTGGGAGTGCAGGGGATGAGCTGGCAAACCTCGCCGGCCGCCACCGAGGTGGAAGAGGTGATGATGGATTGGCTGCGGCAGATGGTGGGACTCAGCGACTCCTTCACCGGCGTGATTCACGACACCGCCAGCACCGCCACGCTCTGCGCCTTGATCTGCGCGCGCGAGAAAGCTTCGCAGTTCGCGCAGAACGGCGCGGGGTTGCAGGGCCACGAGGCTCCGTTGGTGGTGTACGCCTCCGAAGAAGGACACAGCTCGATCGAGAAGGCCGCGCTGCTCGCTGGGTTCGGCAAGCGGCACTTTCGGTTGATCGGCACCGACGACGCGCACGCGTTGCGCGTCGATTTGCTGCAAGCCGCGATCGAGCGCGATCTGGCAGCAGGACTGCGACCGTGCGCACTCGTGGCCGCGGTGGGGACGACCGGAACCACAGCGCTCGACCCGGTCGCCGGAATGGCTGCACTCGCTGCCAAACACAATCTGTGGTTGCATGTCGACGCGGCGATGGCCGGCACCGCGATGGTGCTGCCGGAATGCCGCTGGATGTGGGAGGGGGTCGAGCAAACCGACTCGCTAGTGTTCAACCCGCACAAGTGGATGGGAGTCGGCTTCGATTACTCTGCCTACTATGTGCGCGACCCGCAGCACCTGATTCGCGTGATGAGCACTAACCCAAGCTATCTGCGCACTCAGCAAGATGGCGAGGTGAAGAACTTCCGCGATTGGCACCTGCAACTGGGGCGTCGCTTTCGCTCGCTCAAGTTGTGGTTTCACCTGCTCGACGTTGGGGTAGAAGGAATTCAAGCGAGGCTACGGCGCGATCTGCAAAACGCCGCGTGGTTGCAGGCACGGGTCTTGGCTGCTCCCGATTGGGAGCTGATGGCCCCTGCGCCACTGCAAACAGTCTGCGTGCGACACCTTCTCGCCGACCGCGACGAAGCGGCGCTCGCCTCGCACAACATGGAGATCGCTCGACGAATCAACAGTGGAGGCTGTGCGTATCTCACTCCAAGTGTGCTGAAGGGAAAGCAGATGCTGCGGATCTCGATCGGTGCGGAGCGAACTGAGCATCGTCACGTCGAAGCACTGTGGGCTGCGCTACGACTCGCCGCAAACGACTCTCAGTGAGGTGCGGCGATCCGATGGTTGGCGCGCATCAAGGCATCGCGTACCGCCGCGACGATCCGACCGGCTCCAGGCGTATCGCCATGCACACAGATCGACTCGACCTCGAGCTTGAGCGCCTGCTCGGCCGCTTCCTCAGGCCTGCGGATCAGCGCGTCCGGTTCGGTGCGGGGTACCAGCGAGCCATCGGGTAGGTAGCGCCGATCGGCATACCCTTCGCGCAAATAGCGCATCCCATGCCCGCGCGCGGCCGCCTCGAAGGCGCTCGCCGGCGGTCCCACCATCACCAAGCGCCGATCAATCAACGCGATCTGTTCCACCAGCGAATACGCCAAACCATCGTGCTTGGCGACACGGTGGTACAGCGCTCCGTGTGGCTTGAGTTGAGACACGCGCATCCCTTCGGCCTCGGCAATCTCGATCAAGCGCAACAACTGCGCTTCGATCTCGGGCAGAAGCTCCGATGGAGCCAACTCCAGCGCGCGCCGGCCGAACCCCTCGCGATCGGGAAAGCTGGGATGCGCGCCGATCGACAATCCATGCTCGCGGGCCAACAACACGGCACTGAGCATCGTGGCGTCGTCGCCGGTGTGTCCGCCGCAGGCGATGTGAATTGTGGTCACCAGCGGCGCTAAGGCTCGGTCATCGAACCCCTCGCCACCGTCGAAGTTGAGATCGATCGTTCTCACAGGTCCTCCGTCAGCGCCGTCAACTGTTGCGTCTGCAACTGCAATGCCCGGCGTGCGTCGTTGTGGTCGACAACGCGGAAGCGAAAGGTCGCACCGAACGGCGCGCGCACGATAGCCCCAATGTCGGCTGCAATGACAGTGGCAAGTTGCGGATAGCCACCGGTCACCGGTCGCTCACACAACAGCACGATCGGCTGCCCGGCGGCAGTGACTTGGATCGTGCCCAACGCTGTGGGGATTGGTGATAGTGAATCGGCGTCAACGCTCAGCTCGAGCTTCGGTCCGTCCAAGCGAAACCCCGTTCGATTCGAAGTGCGGCTTGCCGTCCACGTGGTGCTGCACAGCGCCTCGAGCGTCGCATCGCCCAGCAATTCGACGTGCGGTCCGCGCAGGACACGCACCGAAACGTGATTGTCGGACTCGAACATCAAGCCGGGCGGAACACCGCGCGAAAAGTTGCGCACCGTCTCGCTCCCCACCGGCAGCAGATCGCCCGCCCGCAGGGCCCGGCCGTGCAAGCCACCGAAGCCGGCTGCCAAACAGGTCGATCGGCTACCGAGTATCGACTCCACGTCGATGCCACCGCGCACCGCCAACACAGCGCGCGGCGTGCCGCGTCCGTCGCGCAGGTCGAGTCGCTCGTCCTTTCGCAGCAGCATCACCGCGCCCGGTTGTGGGCCGAAGCGGCCTCCGATCACCGCCACCCATGTGTCGGTGCGCGCTTGCAACACCGGCCCTTGCAAGTGCATTTCGATTCCCGCGGCTTGGTCGGAATTACCGACCATCCGATTGGCCAAGCGAAGCGCGACCGTGTCCAACGCGCCCGCCGTGGGCACACCGAAGCCAGACCATCCGACGCGCCCAAGATCCTGCACGGTGGTGAGCGCGCCGCCGTGATGAACAATCAGTGCGCCGCTCAAGACGGCACCCATCGCACCAGATCACCCGGAGCCAACATCGATGGTGACTCGCGGGTTGCGTCGAATAGCACCACGTCGGTTCGACCGATCAGGTTCCAACCGCCTGGGCTGCTCGCCGGATAGACCCCTGCGTATCCGGCGGCGACCGCAACGCTTCCGGCTGGAACATGCGCGCGCGGCGAGCCGCGGCGCGGTACCTGGAGTTGACGCGGCAGTCCCAACAGATACGGAAAACCGGGAAGAAACCCAATCCATCCGACCGTGAAGCGAGTCGATGTGACAGCGTCGACGTATGCCGCAGGCGACAGCTGGCAACGCGCCGCGACATCGGCCAGATCCTCACCGTCGAATCGAACCGGCAGTGACAACTCTCGCGGCGTCGCCGCAGCCTCGGCGCGTGCGCCGCGTTCCAACTCGGTCAGAAACGATGGATCGAAGGCGTCGTCTCCAACCACCAACAGCGTGCGCGAGGCTGCGATCGTCTCGATCAACCCCGGTGGTTTTGCGGTTTGCAGTGCGCGTTGCACGACCAGCGCGCGTCGGCACGCGACCAGTTCATCGGCATCCTGAAACTGCAGCAACCAACTCGATTCACCGATCGGTTTCATGTCGATATTCTGCGTCGCAACCACAGGTATGCCGGAACGCCTGCAAGCACGATCAGATACCCCGGCCACGCCGTCTCCGGCCGCGCGATCGCCAGCAACACCATCACGCCGCCACTCAGCGCAATGAACGAAACGCTGGTCCACGGATAGCCCCACGCGCGATAGGGTCGCGCGGCATGAGGCAAGCGATGGCGCAGCACCGCAACGGCAGCGACCATCAAGATCACAATCAAGAGCTCAACCGAGATCACGTAGCGCAGCAATTGCGAGTAACTACCGGACAACACCAACACGCTGCACCACACCGCTTGCACCGCCAAGGCGGCACCCGGCACCTGCGCGGCGTTGAGCCGGCCGAACGTCGGGAAAAACATGCGGGCTTGCGCCGCGGCGTACACGACACGCGCGCCTGAAAGCACCAAGCCGTTCACGCACCCGAAGGTCGAGACCAAGATCGCAGCGGCCATCAACGAGCCGCCAACTCCCGGCAGGAGTACTTCCGCCGCGGCACTGCCGACCCGCTGTCCCGGCGCGCTCGCGATGCCGTGCAACCCGAGCAGGTTCAAGTAACCGATGTTCGTGACCACATACAGAACAGCAACCAACGCGCAGCCGCCGAGCAGCGCGCGCGGAAACACATGCGACGGCCGCTCCACCTCGGCTGAGGGGAACGTCACGTTGAACCACGCCGACTGCGAGAACAACGGCCCCACCATCGCGGCTGCAAACGCCAAGAGCGAAAACTCGACGACGGTTGACAGCGGTGCGCCGCCGGTTGCGTTCGGCAGCGAGGCAGGAGCGGCGATCACGCCACGCCACAGCAGTCCGCCCAAGGTCAGCAACACCAGTGCGGCGTACTTCAGCACCGTCAGCAGATTCTGAATCGAGGTACCGGTGCGCAGTCCGCTTGCATTGGCCAGCGTCAGCAACGCGATCACGCCCAAGGCGACGACCCGGTCCCACGGCGCCACCAATCCAGCCACGAACAACCCGAGAAACTTCGCGAACGCCGCCGCGACGGCCGCGATCGTGCCGCTTTGCACCACCAAGAATGTGGTCCATGCGAACAGAAACGCGGCACCAGGGCCGTAAGCCTCGCGAAAGTACACGAACGGCCCGCCGGCCTGCGGCAGAAGAACGGCAAGTTCGGCGACATGCGTGGCGGCCAACATCGTGAGCAACCCGGCCATGGACCACGCCGCCAACAAACCGGCCGCGCTGCCTGTCAGTTGAGCGGTGTCGGCCGAGACGATGAAGATCCCCGAGCCGATCATCGAACCGACCACCAGCATCGTGGCGTCGAACGTCCTGATCTGCCGTGTCGAGTGCATGTGAGGAGCGCAAGGATACCCAAACCTCGGTCGACTCGTGCCGCTTAAAGGCCGAAGCCACCGAAGGCATTGGGCTTGACACAGATCGGTGTCGCAATCCGTCGCTGTTTCCTAGAATGCCGGTCGAAAGGCGGCAGCATGAAAACGGTGTTGTTCATCTCCCCCGGCTACCCCTCC
>CAZAHQ010000131.1:0-9277 GCA_964484415.1 uncultured Acidobacteriota bacterium
GTACCGTTTCGCCTGGCGTACCAACAGGTCGCTCGCGAGCTGGAGCAGGGCCTGATGCCACCGCCTGCTACAGCGGCAATCCTCGATCTGAAACCGTTCCGACGTCGTGTCGTCGCTGCTAGGCGCTGGTCCGTCTCCTCAAAAGCGAGGCGCGCTTGATCTCGGTGTGCGCCGATCACGTTTTGCAGGTTGAGCCAGTTCTCTCCGCAGGGCGTGATTTCTTCAGCGCTGCCAACAGGGCTGGCTACGATCACCCACGACCATGAGCGAGCACCGGCAAAAGCGCCTGTTGCGCATCCTCGAGCTGATTTCCACACACCCGATTGGAACGCAGGAGGAACTCGCTGCGGCGTTGAAGGCCGATGGCTGGGACGTAACGCAGTCTTCGGTCAGTCGCGATATCGCAGCACTCGGCTTGGTCAAGGCCAAAGGGATCTATCGCAAACCGACGCGCATCGCGCCCGAGCCACAGAATCCGGATATCGAACGGATCCGCGAAGGGGTGTTGATGGTCGACAACGCGGGCGATCACCTGGTGGTGATCCACACGCCGCCGGGTGAGGCGAATCGCGTGGCGGTAGCACTGGACCGGCTAACGTGGGAGGAGATCGTCGGGACGATCGCCGGCGACGACACCATATTCGTCGCCGTACGCACAGCGCCTGCGGGCAAGAAATTGGTGGCGCGAATTCGCGAACTCTAGTGCTCGTTCACGTCCCAATGTCGACCGTCGCGCGCCACTTCCCATCCTCGCCTTTGCGCCAAACGGTGAGGTAGTTGCCACGTCCTTCGATCGGCTTGCCGTCTTTGTCTTTGCCCTTGTACAGGTAGTGTCCGGTCGTGAAACCCAGATCTCCCGAGGGGAACACGGTGGCGGTATCGGGCCACCATTCCAGCGACGGCCCTCCTGGTGTCAGTAGCTTCACCCAGCGTTCGGCGACCTGTTGCGGACCGATGCTCTGCTCACGTCCATAGAACACCGCGTCCGCTGCGATCAGTGATTTGAAAAGCGGCGTGTCATCCTGCGCAACCGCGCGGGCCAATTCGAGGTCGGCCGCCTTGATCGCCGCCTCCGCCGCGACAATCGAAGCCCCTTCAGCCGCCAGCACCGTCGCAGGACTTGCCAACAGAACCGCCATGAGCCCCAGACTCATCCGCATACGAACCTCCTTAAGAGATTGTCCCCTGAGTGGGCCGCAGGACCTGTAAAAGCATGTGATTGGTTACTAACGAGAGTTATCGAGTACGAACCCCACCCGGCATAGAATCGCCTGCTCGTGGTTCGCGTTGGAGGTGCGATGCGTTTTGTCGGGTGGTGGTTGGGCGTTGCGATCGGTGTGTCGGCCGCGAACGCTGGTGGCAGCAGTTCGAGAATCGATCGACTCGGGACGACTGTGGTACCTACGGCACAGTCGTTGGAACTCAGGGTCGATTCACGTCAGGGCGATTACCGGGGTCGAACCACGATCGCACTTCGGGTGAAGCAGACCACGAACAGCTTCCGGCTGCATGCCGCGGAACTCGAACTCGGGAGCGTCGCACTCACTCGTGCTGGAAAACCGATCGCGATCACGTTCGCCGCCGCGGGCGACGACCAGCTCGAGATCAAAACTTCCAAGCCGTTGACACCTGGAGGCGACTATTCGTTGAGCATCGAGTTCAAGAACAACTTCGATACGCGGGCGAATGCACTCTACAAACTGAACTACGAAGGGCGAGACTACACGTTCTCGCAATTCGAAGATGTCCAGGCGCGTCGTGCCTTTCCGTGCTGGGACGAACCATCGTTCAAGTTTCCCTATCAGATCACCGTCGAAGTTCCGGTCTCGGACCTTGCGGTGAGCAACACGCCGATCGCGAGTGAAACGATCGCAGGTGACTGGAAGAAAGTCGTTTTTCAAGCGACAAAGCCGTTGCCGTCGTATCTGCTGGCGATCGCGACCGGTCCGTTCGACACGGTCCCGATTCCAGGGATGTCGGTCAGCGGGCGGGTCGTCGTACCCAAGGGAAAAGGCGGCCTGACTGATGATGCCGTGAAGTCCTGCCCACCGATCCTGGCAGCACTCGAAACCTATTTCGGACAGCCCTACCCCTTCGAGAAACTCGACCTGCTCGCGGTACCGGAGTTTTGGTATGGAGCGATGGAAAATCCGGGCGCGATCACCTTCAAGGATCGCCGACTGTTGATCGACCCGGCATCGAGCAGCACCGCCGATCGCGAAGCTCTCCAGAGTGTGCTCGCACATGAACTCGCGCACATGTGGTTCGGCGACCTCGTAACGATGGAGTGGTGGGACGATCTGTGGCTCAACGAGTCTTTCGCCAACTGGATGGACTCCAAGATCATTCAGCAACTCCATCCTGAAAGACAAGCTGCCGCTCAACAGGTCGACTCGGTCCAATCGGCATTCCGTATCGATTCGCTGTCAAGCACACGCGCCATGCGGCAACCGGTCAAGACTCAAGCGGTGTTGCTGCAAGCAGCGGACGCTCTGGCCTACCAAAAGGGCGAGGCTGTGCTGCAAATGTTCGAGCAGTGGATTGGGGCCGAGAGGTTTCGCCAAGGCGTGCTGGCCTATCTGAAGACGCACGCCTGGGGGAATGCGCGTGGTCAGGATCTTTGGAACGCGCTCACCAAGAGTTCTGGTTTGGATGTAAGCGGCGCGATGGCTTCGTTTCTTGATCAACCGGGGGTTCCGTTGGTTCGCCTGCAGACTCTGCCGGGCGGGAAGATCACTCTTTCGCAAGCACGCTACACATATGCCGGCTTGGCGGCTTCTTCGACTCAAGTCTGGCGCATACCGGTGACGCTCGAGTACTCGGTCGCCAGTGGGATCAAACAGCGCACGGTAATGCTGGACCGGAGGTCGATGGAGATCCGATTGACGTCGGGCGAAACGCCCGCTTGGATTCATCCCAATGCCGATGAGCGCGGCTACTACCGCTGGAGCGTAACCGGCCACGAACTCGAAGGGCTGATCGCCGCGCGAGACGCGCTGTCACTTCGCGAGCGTATGGGATTGGGGTACGCGCTTGCCTCGCAACTCGGCGCCGGCACCCTGCGCGGCGATGAGGTGCTTCGCTCGCTGGCAGAGATCATGAACGACCAACACCCACTGGTCGTGTCGTCCACACTCGGCGCGATCGCCACTATCTGGGAGCCACTGGCCCATGAGGCTGTACGCCCGGCGCTTCGCCAGTGGCTCGGCCGCACGATGGCGGCGACGTATCAACGTATCGGCCCGCGCGCCACGCCAGGCGAAGACCTTCAGGTCACACGGCTCAGGCCAGATCTCTTGAGGTGGCTGGGGGCTGAGGCCCGCGACCCTTCGGTGCTGGCGCTCGCCCGGCAACAGGTGCAGATGGCGCTCGCCGACTCAGGCCCGGTCGATATGGATCTGCGTCGTACGTTCCTTGGGCTTGCAGCGATCGACGGCGACGAAGCGCTGATGGAGAGCTATCGGCAGAAGTTCGAATCGCTGGCAGTCCCCGCAGAGAAGTCTTCGTATCTGCAAGCGCTCGGAGAGTTCAGCGATCCCGGACTCACCCGCCGGGCCCTGGACTACGCACTCTCCGCACGATTGTCACCCAGCGATCTGCTCGAGATACCGCGCCAGGTCTCCGCCGATCCAGAGCGTCAGTCGATCGCATGGGAGTGGATTCACACGAACTACGACGCCGTGTCTTCGCGTGTGCCGCAGTTCGTGCTCGCGTTCGTTCCGTGGTTTGCCTCCGGTTGCGATCGAGCGCGACTGGCGGAAGCCAAGGCGTTCTTCGCTGAACCACAGCACAACGCGCCGGGAACCGATCGCAGCCTCGCTCAGGTGGCGGAGGGCGTTGATGTTTGCGCGACGATCCGAGAACGAGAAGGCGCGTCCGTCAAACGATTCTTGGAGACTCAGTAGCGGCGTCTGACATCGCACGATGCGGCGTGAGGACTTCGACCCACTGTCGAGCGACGAGGCTCGGCTCCAACGACGGGACTCGGCGGTGCAACTTTGCGCGTGGAATCGTGCGTGTCATTTGCTCCGCGACAGCGCGCGGATGCGACGAGTCACCGGCGATGGCAAGCAGTTCCACCGGCATCGAGAGTCGAGCGAGATCTTCAGGCCAGTTGTCGACCACGCGCCAGTGCGACGACGCGCGAAACAAGGATGCGAGCTTGGGGCCGAGTTCCGCAGGCAAGTAACCACGCCACGCAGCCATCAGCACTTCTTGAAGGGCCCGCGCACGTGGCGCCGAGAGACCGACTCCAGCGCGTTGCGCGGCCTGCGCCACGTCACCACGCTCGAGCGCTTCGGCAGCAGGCGAGCTGCGGCCGAGGCCTTGCGGTGATTCGGGGCCGAAGGCGGGCAAGTCTTGCAGCAGGACGCGAACGCGCGCGGGGTGATCGAGAGCCAGGCGCAGCGTCGTCGCCGCACCGAGCGAGATTCCTCCCACAAAGGCGCTCTCCCACCGGTGGTGATCGAGTGCAGCGAGCAAGTCGCTCGACATGGCAGTCAGTGAGAGGCCGGCCGCGCCATCGCTGTGGCGTGTGAGACCGTGGCCGCGTTGGTCGATCGCAACGCATTCGAAGTGCTCGCCCAAAACAGGTGCGGCCAGTGAGAAATAGCGCGACGAGAACGCAAGGGCGTGCACACACAAAAGCGGCGGCCCGGCGCCGAATCGCACGCCCGAGAGTTGGGCGCTACCGCTTTGGATCGATACTGGATGTAGCTTCACGCGGTCCAACCCAGCTCGAGACGAAGTGTTGCGGCATCGCGGAAAACGGTGGCGATCATGCCGGACTCGCGGGCGGCGAGAACGTTGACAAGGCGATCGTCGACAAATAGAACCGAGTCGGGCGCAGCCCCGAGTCGTGATAGCGCGCGCTGAAAGTACTCCGGCTGTGGTTTGCGCGCTCCCAACTCGAACGATGGATGGTGCCCACTGACAAAGCGATCGAGTTCGAATCGCTGGCGGATCTCGCTGTACCACGGGCGATTGTAGTTGGACAGAATGTGCACGGGAGCGATCGTGGCGAGTTGTGCGAGCAGCGCTTCCATCCCCTCGAGAAACCGATAGCCCTCGAACATCCGCGAGCGCAACGTCTCGACATCGAGCGTGCGCTTCACGGTCGGGAGAAAGTACGCCGCGGCGTAGCCCGCCTCATCCAACTCGCCGAGTTCGAAGCGCTCCCAAGCGCTCGGATCGCGCTGACCCCCCAGCCGCTCCAACTCCTCCCCCGTTGCCGCCTCGATCGCCTCCCGATAGGGGTCGTGGATCAGCGTATCCATCAAGTCGAGCGCCACCACCTGAACGCGACCCACGTCGATCAACTCCGCTCCTCCCCCGCAATTCGGGGACGGTCCACCTATTTCCCCCGGGCATCCAGCCCATTGTCTCCGCGGTCCCCCGTCCGGTCCCGAGGAAATAGGTAGACCGTCCCCGAATTAGGTGGGTTGCGTGGAGGGGGGGCGGTGCCCATATTCCGTTGGGCGCCGGGTCGCAAAAGGACGGCGCGGGACCGAGGGCAGAAAAGCCTTGGTCAACCACTTGGGGCCGCCTGTGAGGGCGGCTCAAAGTTTTTCTGGGCGAATTCCTTCTCCCGGCTTGCTGTGACCCGCGAAAACCTGGGACAAATCGGCTGACCGGATCTCGGCCACGTTGGCTGGACCTTTCCGGCATAGGACCCGGCGGTTGTTTCAGCCTCGTTCGGTTCGGTCCAGAGCTTGCCTGGCACCTTGCTTGCGATAGGCGATTGTGAAACAGGAGGCTCGGAACGATGCGCGGACAAACTTCATTAGCTCGATTCGGAATCGCTCTTGCGGCCCTCTCGGTCGCGATGCTGGGCACCGCACTGGCGGCGCCGCGGGCAGTCACTTCGCCGGTTGAGGGCGTGGTCGTGATCAACGGCCAGATCTTCGCGGGCGGCGAGGTGGTGCTTTCATCGGGCGATACCGGACCCCTGGCGACGGTGACTGTCGACGGACGACGTGTGGCGACCGCGTTCCGGCAGGCACTCGATCGCATCCCTTGTGGCGCGACGGCGGAACTCGCGTTCCGCGCCGATCAACTGGGACGACAGCAGCTGGTGGGTGTGCGTTGGACTTCGCCCGACGGTCAGCGCACCGAAGAACGCCTGCTGCGGTTCGCCGCTGTCAGCAGCACGGAGAGCGTGCTGGCGTCCGCCTCGCTGTAAGCGCGTCGCATCCGAGCCTCCCGGAGCGGCCCGGGACAGGCACCTCCAGGCCCCGTCAGGGCTATGGGCCTTCGGCCCAGGGGTGCTTGTCCCGGGCCGCTCGCCTTTTCGCCGCGACTAACGCGGCAGACCGCGCGCCACCAACACAGTAAGAAGCAGCGGCGCCGCGCGCAGCACGCGCAGCGTTGCGCGCTGCATCCACGGCGATCGATGCACCGCCAAGGTACCCAACGTGAACATCGTCGGCATCCGCACGATCTGCTTGTGAGCGCGCGCGTAATGGCGAAGATCGCCGCGCGCGATCGCATCGACCACCGCTTCGGCTTGTCGAAACGCGAGCGATAGCCCCTCTCCGGTGATCGGGTCGACGTAACCCGATGCATCGCCCACCAACGCGACACGCTCATGAAACACGGCCCGCGTCTTCTGACGAAACGGTCCAGCACCGCGCAACTCGCTTACCACTTCAGTGTCGGCAAGTCGCCGCTGCAACGCGGGAAAGCGGGCAAGCAGTGCGTCGTAGTCCGGCGCCTCACCATCGCACAGCAACGCCACACCGACGACATCGGGCGCCACTGGCGTGCAGTAGGCATCGACGCCCTGAGCCCAGTGAACCTCGACACGAGTGGTCCAAGGCGCGATTCGATAGTGTCGTCTGAGCCCATAGCGCTTGCGCGACGGCACAGGTTCCGCAGCACCGATCCAGCGGCGGACCCGCGAGTGCAAGCCATCGGCACCTACAACCCAATCGGCCTCGAGCGTGCCGCGAGAAGTCGTCACACCTTGCGGCGCGAGTGCCATTCCGGCAACGTCCCAGTTCAACTCCGCACCAAGACCCTCAGCGCGTTCGATCATCGCTCGGTGCAAGACCGTGCGCCGAATTCCCAACCCGTATTGCCCGGCCCGAAACGGCGCGGCAGCCACCAGCGGGCCGCGCAACGATTCGGTCACCAACTGCAGCCCATCGAACGGCATCGACGCACCCGCAGGTATCACCACGCCCAGGCGATGGAGCGCATCGACACCGCCCGGCATCAGCCCCTCGCCGCACGCCTTGTCGATGATCGGCTGTTGCTTTTCGATCACGACCGCACGCAGTCCGCGCAGTCGAGCGGCGATTGCAACCGCAAGCCCGGCAGGCCCGCCCCCCACGATGGCGATGGTTTTCATACGGAGAAGGTTGGCACTTGACGCTCGCCTCGTCCAAATGATGACGACCAATTAATCCACGGCACCCCGATGCGAGAGCCGATCACGCGGTGGCCCGCCGTCCCAGTGCCTGTTCCTCACTACGGATCCGGATCACCAGCATTAGCGCGTTCAGCACCGTAAAGACCAGCGCTGTGAGCCAAGCGGTATGGACCATCGGCAGCGCAACGATCTCGATCACGACCGCTACGTAGTTGGGATGATGCAGAAAACGATACGGCCCACCGGTCACGAGCGGTGCGCCGGGCAACTCGAATACACGCACGGTCCACCGCTCCCCGAGCGTTGTAATCGACCAATAGCGCACGCCCTGAGCCAGCAGCAACAACACGATCATCGGAATTGCCAGCCACAGATGAAATGGCCGGCGCATGGTCACGACTTCCAACGCGCAGGCAACCAGAAACGCAACGTGAAGTGCGACCATGGCAGGATAGTGAATGCGGCCATGTTCGATGGCGCCCTTGGCGCGCAACAACAACTCGTGGTGACGAGAGATCACCAGTTCCAGCAAGCGCTGGATCGCGACCAACGCCACCAGGAACAGATAGGCCAACTGCGTCACCATTGCAATAGCACCAACTCGGAGCAAAACCCCGGACCCATCGCAAGCAACACGCCGAAATTGCCAGGCGCCGGAGGGCGCTCGCGGATCGTGTCGTCGAGTACAAACAGCACCGACGAACTGCTGAGATTGCCAACCTCACGCAGACTCTTCCAAGTCAATTCCAGCGCATCGGGTGGTAAGTCGAGGCCAACCTGCATCGCTTCCAGCACCTTCGGGCCGCCAGGGTGGCAGATCCAGGAAGCGATGTCTTTGCGGGTCAAATCATGTTGCTCGAGAAACTGATCGACATCTCTCGGCAGTCGTTCACGCGCCACTGCTGGCACTTGCGGCGACAACACCACACCGAATCCGCGCTCACTGATCCGCCAACCCATCAGCTCCTCGGTGTCTGGATAGAACACCGAGCGTGTGTCGATGATGCGTGGGCCATGAGTTCGGGGAACCTGCTCGCCCGCGACGATTACCGCAGCAGCGCCATCACCAAACAGTCCAGAGGCGATCAGGTTGGCGGGAGAGAGATCGTCCTTTTGAATCGTCAGCGAACACAATTCGACCGAGATCAACAGGGCACACTGATCGGGAAAGGCACGTACGTAGTCGGCAGCTCGGGCGATCCCGGCAGCACCGGCCACACACCCCAGGCCGAAAATTGGGAAGCGCTTGGTCTGTGGTGAGAAAGGCAACTTGTTCATGAGTTGTGCGTCGATCGACGGGGTGGAAACCCCTGTCACCGAGACGAAGAAGATGGCCCCGATCGACGCCAACGGAAGACCTGAGCGGTCCAGCACACGGCGCGTTGCAGCCTCCGCTAGCTCCAGGGCGACACGGCGCCAGGCATCGTTGGATTGTCCCCAACCCTGCAGGGCGGGATACTCCTCGAGCGGTAAGGCGAGGTGCCGGCCCCCAACCAGAACGTTGCGATGAAACGCTTCGAGCCGATCGAGATTGGGGACAATTCCAGCGTAATAGTTCCGGAAGGCCACAATCAGAGTGTCTTGATCGTAGTACTGCCTGGGATGAGCCTTGGCGACCGCCGCAATTTTCATGGCGCGATTGTATCCGCCGGGACCGTGCTTGGCGCTTGATTCAGAGCGTTCCGAGCCCGCGAATGCTTACAATCGCGTCATGCAAAACAGGCTAGGTACCGAAAAGAGTCCGTATCTGCTGCAGCATCGCCACAATCCGGTCAACTGGCAGCCGTGGGACGATGCTGCTTTTGCCGAGGCCAGGCGGCGGGACGTGCCGGTCTTCCTGTCGATCGGGTACTCGACCTGCCACTGGTGTCACGTGATGGAACGTGAGTCGTTCGAATCAGAGGC
>CAZAHQ010000132.1:0-2325 GCA_964484415.1 uncultured Acidobacteriota bacterium
AGACACGGTGAATGAACATTCATTCATCGTCAAGAGCGGTGGCTGTATTAATAGGTCAAAAGCTTGTAACGGAGCCCGACTCGCTCCACGGTCTGCCTCCCGGCACATGCCGCACCCTGAAACCCGCGGCTGACGAGCGTTTCCAGGCGAAAGTACCCTTGGCGATCGGAGTCCGATGTTGCCTGCCCGCGGACTTCGGCTGTCGGCTTGGGCTGCTCTAGATCGACGGCCTGTGACATAGACTCCAACCCATGTCCAAACACGCATCTGGATTTGTCCGCGGCTTGGGGTTGCTCGATTCGACCATGCTCGTTGCCGGCTCGATGATCGGCTCCGGAATCTTCATCGTGTCCGCCGACATGGCTCGGCAACTCGGCGCGCCCGGTTGGTTGTTGGTGGCGTGGATCGTGACCGGCTTGCTGACGTTGGCCGCGAGCCTCAGCTACGGCGAACTGGCCGCGATGATGCCGCACGCCGGCGGGCAGTATGTCTATCTGCGCGAAGCGTTCTCGCCGTTCTGGGGATTTCTCTACGGCTGGACGCTGTTTCTCGTCATCCAGTGCGGCACCATCGCGGCGGTTGCGGTGGGGTTTGCCAAATACACAGGGGTGCTCATCCCGGGGATTGCTGAATCGCACTATCTGTTGGGACCGGTCCACATCACGAGCAACTACGCGATCTCGCTCTCCACCGCGCAAGCGTTTGGAATCGCAAGCGTGATTCTGCTCACGTTCCTGAACACACGCGGCCTGGCATTGGGCAAGTGGATCCAGAACGTGTTCACGTCGGCCAAGACGTTGGCTCTCGCGCTGCTAATCCTTTTGGGACTCACGGTCGGCTACAGCGCTGCTGTCGCCGGTGCGAACTTCGGCGACCTGTGGACGCCGCGCGGTGCGCTGCAAGAAGCGGGGGGCGTGACCGCTATCACCGCGTTCGGGCTGTTCGTGATGCTCTGCGTGTCCCAAACCAACTCGCTGTTTTCCGCCGACGCTTGGAACAACATCACCTTCACGGCGGGCGAGGTTCGCGACCCGCAGCGCAACATACCGCTCTCACTGGCGATGGGCACCGGCTTCGTGATCGTCTTGTATCTGTTGGCGAACATCGCCTACCTGGTCACGCTACCGCTCGACGGAATCCAAGCTGCGCCGATGGATCGTGTTGCGTCGGCGACGGCCGAGGTGTTGTGGCCCGGTTTGGGCGCCACCGTCATGGCGGCTGCGATCATGGTGTCGACCTTCGGCTGCAACAACGGCTTGATTCTCTCGGGTGCGCGCGCCTACTACGCGATGGCCAAAGACGGGTTGTTCTTCCGCCAGGCCGGTGAGCTGAACGAACGTGCCGTGCCGAGTTGGGGGTTGTGGTTGCAAGGGTTGTGGTCGTGCGCATTGGTGCTGCCGCGCGTGGTCAGCGGTACCGACGCTGCCACCGGTGCACCCAAGTACTCGAGTCTCTATAACGATCTGTTGGCGTACGTGATTAGCGCCGCGTTGATCTTCTACATTCTGACGATCGCTGGATTATTTCGACTGCGCCGCACGCGGCCCGACGCGGCGCGTCCCTACAAGGCATTCGGCTACCCACTCGTCCCGGCGCTGTACATCGTGGGGGCGAGTGTGATCCTGCTGGTGCTCTTCATCTATCAACCGAAGCAAACCTGGCCGGGGTTGTTGATCGTGGCGTCGGGAATCCCGGCGTATCTGTTCTGGCACCGGCGCGGGAAGTGAAGGGGAGCGCAGCCTCGCTCATCACTGCTCAGGGCCGCGTATCGTGAGTTGAATCGATGAGCACAGGGTCGCCTATGTTCGCAGCCGGTTTCGGAGGCTGACGAACCGCGAGGGAACTCACCTAGACAACACCGCCGCGCTCGATCGACGCGCGTTACGCCCGCGCCCCCGATGCGTCCGCCCGCGCACCGAGTTGCCACAACACCCACGCTGGAGCCGCAAGGCAGACCACCTGCGCCGGTAGGAACGCGGCGGCTCGGATCCAGTACTCAATCTCGCGCGGCAGAATGTACGGTGCACACAGCAGGATCCAGATCAGAGCGACGCTCCAGGGCGGGAATCGCTCGCGATCGAGACAGACCAACCAGATCGTTCCCACCATGACGTAGTTTGCTGGAGCGAACGGACTCGCGAGTTGCCCCAGGCTGAGCAGCGACAGCCAGACCGCCGCTTCCTGTACGCCGCCGCGATCACGACGGCGTCCCGCGCGGATCGTGAGCGCGAGTAGTGCAAGCCCGTAGATCGTCGATATCACGCGGCCGACGCCGAGTGTCATTCCAGGAACCCCTAGTTCCGCGAGCTTCAACGGGATTCCAAA
>CAZAHQ010000132.1:2425-9248 GCA_964484415.1 uncultured Acidobacteriota bacterium
CGCCGAGTGTCATTCCAGGAACCCCTAGTTCCGCGAGCTTCAACGGGATTCCAAACGGTGCGTTGTTGCTTGCCACTGCAAACGAGCGGGACAACGGCCGCGTGAAAGCTTCACCGCTGGAGAGTTTCGGCAACTCGTAGCTGATGAACGCGTGAAACGGCGCCCAACCGAAGACGGCGAATGTGAGAAACGTAATCAACACGGCGGTGGCGACGGCCCAGAGCTGCTCACGCCAGCGCCGCTGAACCGTGAGCAGAACCGCAAGTATGCCGGGGAAGAGTTTCGCCACGGTAGTAGTGGCTAGGAGAATGCCGCCAAGCAATCGGCTGCTTGGTAGTGCGACCCACGCCAGCATCGAGACCACCACCACCAAGATCTGAACGTTCGACATTTGCAGCGCCATCTGGATCGGCATCGCGACCCAAAGCGCCGGTGCCGTGGCGATCATCCGTAGCCTTACGCGCTCGTCGAGGCGCCACGCAACCAACATCAGCGCACCGATGAGCCCCAACCCGCTCGCGGCATACCATAACGCGCGCATCGAGAGATAGTCACCGCCACCGAGCCAACGTACCGCCAGCGTGAAGAACAGAAACGGCGGCGGGTAGTGAAATGCATCGACTCTCAAACTGCCTATCTTGCGATCGAGATAAAGCTCGGGAACATAGACGTTCGACTCCCCCTCGAGTGCCAAACGTGTTCCTTCGGTGTAAGCGGTGAGACACGAGTGCTCCACCAGCCATTGGTCGGAGGGGATCAGTGAGTAGGACGAGAGGCTTGGGTCGAGCATGAAGGCCGAGAGTCTTGTGCTTTGAGTGGTTGCGAGTAGCGCCCCGAGCAGCCAGATCGAACTCCAAATCGCCCGCCCGCGGGACCAGCCGTCGAGTCGAGCTGGGAGCACGCGCGCAAGCGGTCGCAGGAGAACAACAGCGGCTGCCACCGCGACTAGCCCCGCCACCCATGCCGAGATCGAGAGTCCGCGCAATCCGACATAGGCGATCGGCATGGCGGTGGCGCAGATGAACACGGCGACGACGATCCGTTCGAGACGCGGCGCGAAGGAGTTGGTGGATAAAGACGACTCGGTCGAGTCTGCGTGCATTGCATTCCCTCAGCGGCGCCCGATCACGACGTGCCGGACGGAGCATTGCACGATTGACGGCGGTTTTGTGGAGCGAGCTGCATCCGCACTCTACAGAGCGGCTCGCTCGCGGTCAGTGCTGCGTGGCGGTGACCCTTCCCGCAGCGTCGCGTTGGAACCGTGTTCCTTTCTGATAGGTGGTTCCATCAAGGGAGTAGTCCTCAGCAAGCAGGCACCCTTTGAGTGTGCCGTTGTCGTAGAACTCAACTCCTGCCGGCCCAATGAGAGTCCAGGTCCAGAACGTCGACTTCTCGCAAGGCACGCCATCAATCCTGGTCGGTACAGGGAGATTGCAGAACGCGAGCCGCCCGTTGGGATGCAGCTTGGTTTGGTACTCGTGCCCTTCACCGCGGCAGACGTGGCCATCGATCTCCACGTCGTGGGGGAGAAATAGCGAGGTCGGTTTGCCTTCGGCATCGACGCCGACCTTTGTGCCGGCGGGAATACGCGAGGTGCCGACCACGATCTCGTGCGCTAGCGTGCACCCCTTGAATTGCCCGGTTTCTGCTTCGTACCACGCGTAGTCGGTACACGGAATACCCTCGATTTCACGCATGCCGTCGATCCGCTCGCGCCGTTCGCCCGCCCCAGCGCCGCACGCCGAGGAAACCAGTACGGTTGTCAGTATCGTCAACCACAAGATGCTTGGAATTCTCATTGAAACGTCTCCTCTGTCATGGGGTCGATGACGACGCGCGCAGATCCTTGAACTCGTCGTCAGGGTTACTCCCTCGCGATACGAACAGCGCCGTGCCGGCGATCATCGGAGGAATCGCAAGCGTCGCCATCATCAGCAACGCGGACAGGTACTGCCCTCGCTCGAAGGGAGCGCGGACGAACACCAAGAACGCAAGTCCAGCTACGAACAGCACACCGCCACCAATGCGCGGCCAGCGCAGCGCCAGCAGCGTTCCCAGCAAGATCACACCTCCGACCACCGATTCACCCAGCGATTCCCATGAAATGCCGTGCGAGAGGAGAGTGAACGTCAGCCAGACCGCACTGAATACGAAACCCAACACGAGCCCCAAGCGCCGCCCCCCACGACCTCGGCCGATCGCGGTCACGGCACGAACAAGAAGCGGTACCGCTAGCAGCAGGTACAGCTCGTTCGGTTCGTTCCCAAGGACGAAGACGGCGCGACAGAACAGGCCGAAGACCAACAGGTAAACCGCCATCAGTGCCAAGTGGCTCGCGTGGTAGTCCAAGTTGCGTTCGCGCTCGTCGACATCGCGGCAGGGGCGGACCTCGGAAACAAGCGGCCCGATGAAGGCGAGCGGCACGAGAAATACCAACGCTTCGACGCGCCAGAGCGCAGCCAAGGCAGCGGTTGCCACGATCCAAAGCGAACGGATGATGAACAGCGAGCGCCGTGTCATCGCGAAACCTCCTCGAGTTGAAACAATTCCTCGACGGTCGTCTGAAATGCTCGCGCGAGATGCAGCGCGAGTTCGACCGACGGGCTGTAGTTTCCTTTTTCGATCGCAACGATGGTCTGCCGCGAGACCGAGACCCGGTCGGCCAGTTGGGCCTGGGTCATTTCGCCGCGGAGGAACCGGTAATAGCGGACGCGGTTGGTCATCGGGTGTCCTTCGGGAGCCAAGGTATGGCAAACCAGACACGGTGTCAAGTATTCTTGACAAACAGTTCCGCCCTGCCAACCGGACCCGGGGGCGTGAGGGCCGGCCGGACCAGGCGCACCGCGCCCCGGAACCGAGGTCATTTGACCGGAACTCCCGGGAGCGCAGAGTCTTGCGTGCCGCAGCCTTACCGGTCGCCACCGAGCGCCGCGGTTGGCGGCACCTCGTGGTCAACCAAAGCTCTCACTTGGATAGGAGGCAATAAGAATGAGATCAGTCCATCGCTGGTTCGTAAGCGCCGCACTTGTATTGCTGAGCACCGCTGCACTGGCTGGCGGAAACTGCAACTTCCTGATCGGGTCGCGCGCCCTGGACAACGATCAGTGGGATCCGGTGAGCCCGCAGGTAGCCGTCGGTGTGGATGTCGATCTCGCCTATTGGGATGCACCGATTGCGCTCGCGTTCGGTGCGCACGGTTCAGCTCGCGAAAAGGACGACATCACGTACGCGATCGGCGAGGTCTCGGCAGGTGTGCTTTGGAAGCCGAAGCTCAAAGGCGCCGTGCATCCTTACATCGGTGTCGGATTGGCCAATGTCACGGCGACGATCACTGTCGATACTGGACCGTTTGACATCGATGACGACGACAGCTCACTCGGCTACTACGCGAACGCCGGCGTCTACTGGCGACTGGGCAAGCGATTCAATCTTGGGTTTGATGCTCGTCTGATGCGTGGCACGGACGGCGAAGTGCTCGGCGTGACCGGAGACGCCGACTACTTCCAGGCTGGACTCGTAGTCGGATTCGGTTGGGGAAAGTAGCTGGGACAGTAGCGACAGATTGAGGTGATGTCGCTGGCAGATCGCTCGCGACATCCACCTTCTCGCACACCCGTTCGCGGGGCGAAGGTCAGCGTCTACGTATAGATCGTCACTCCCCTGAACGCCGCATTAACAGACGCGTCGTGCGTCATTGGCGTTCAGGGGGGGCAAACGATCAGCATGGGCGTGGCACTCAGAGGGCCTCGCCATGGCACAGCTACGAGCCTTCGTTCGTCGCGATAGTTTTCTGCCGTTTTCTCGGCCCTCGATCGGAGCTGCGGAAATCGCTGAGGTCGTCGACTCGCTGCAGTCGGGATGGATCACCACCGGACCGAAGGCGCAGCGCTTCGAGCGCGCGTTCGGAGAGTATGTCGGGGCACCGCATGCGCTCGCCGTTTCATCGGCTACCGGTGGGCTACATATCGGGTTGATCGCACTCGGGTTGAAACCGGGTGACGAGGTGGTGACCACATCGATGACGTGGGCCTCGACCGTCAACATGATCGAGGCGCTCGGGGCAACGCCCGTCTTTGTCGACATCGACCGCACGACGATGCAACTCGACGCCTCGGCGATCGAATCGGTGATCACATCGCGGACTGTCGGGGTCTTGCCGGTTCATTTCGCCGGAGCGCCGTGCGATGTCGACACGTTGCTGGCGACTGCGCACAAGCATCAGTTGTGGGTCTTCGAAGACGCGGCGCACGGTGTCGGCACGCACTACAAAGGGAGGCACGTCGGTTCGTTCGATCGGCTCGGTGTGTTCTCGTTCCATGCGATCAAGAACCTCACCACAGGAGAAGGTGGTTGTCTCACGACGCGCGATGACAAGCTCGCGCAACGGCTGCAAGCGCTACGTTTTCATGGCCTGGCGAAGTCGGCATGGAATCGTTACGCCGAAGGGGGCACGCCGCAGGTCGAGGTGATCGAGCCCGGATTCAAGTACAACTTCATGGATCTGCAAGCGGCGATCGGCATCCATCAACTAGCAGCGGTCGACGAGTTCAACGCGAAACGCCGCGCGCTTGCCGCACTCTACGATCGGCTGCTGGCCGAGCTTTCGGAGATCGCGTGCCCGCAGGTTCCGCGGTACGAGCACACACATGCGTGGCATCTGTACGTGATCGCGCTTCGTGGTCCGAGCGGTCTCTCGCGTGATGCGCTGATGACTGCGCTGCGCGAGCGCAACGTCGGCACGGGGCTGCACTTCCGAGCCGTGCACACACAGCCTTACTACAAAGACAAGTACCCCCGGTGGATCGGCGCATTGCCCGAGACCGAGTGGATATCCGAGCGACTGCTGTCCCTGCCGCTCTTCCCCACGATGAGCGAGGAGGACGTTCACTATGTCGTCGATGCCATCAAGGATGCGCTTGGAGCAGCCCGTGACCGCATTGCCGCTGCCCGCTAGCCCCGACGTTTCCATTGTCATCCCGGTTTTCAACGAGCAGGACTGCTTGGAGGAGTTGCTCGAACGCCTGGGGCAGGTGGGGAGTGGTTTGGGCCGCTCCTATGAGGTGGTGCTGATCAACGACGGCAGCAGCGATCGCTCACTCGAGATCCTGAGAGCTGCCGCGCAGTGCGATACACACTTGGTGATCGTCGACTTGAATCGCAATTACGGGCAACACGCAGCGGTCTTTGCTGGGTTCGATGCCGCGCGCGGCAACATCGTCGTGACGCTCGATGCCGATCTGCAAAACCCGCCCGAGGAGATCCCCAAGTTATTGGCCAAGATCGACGAAGGGTTCGATGTGGTCGGAAGCGTGCGAGTCCATCGGCAAGACACGCTCTTCCGGCGGCTCGCGTCCAAGACGATCAACAAGATCATGACGCTGGCGACCGGGGCCTCGCTCTCCGATTACGGTTGCATGCTGCGAGCCTACCGGCGCGAGGTGGTGCAAACGCTGTCGGCGGCGCACGAGAAGTCGACCTTCATTCCGGTACTGGCCGACATGTACGCCGGCCGAGTCACTGAGATTCCTGTGGCTCATGCCGAACGCGAAAGAGGGCAGAGCAAGTACGGCCTGATCAAGTTGCTGCTGCTGCAATTCGACTTGGTCACGAGCTTCACGCTGCTACCGCTGCGGGTGACGATGGCGATCGGCATCGCCACCGCGGTCGTCTCGACCTTGATCGCGTTGGTGCTGATCGCCGGGCGCCTGGTGATGGGTGCCGAGTGGGCCGTGAGCGGCGTCTTTACGCTCTTCGCGGTGCTGTTCTTTTTCCTTGGGGTGTTGCTGTTCTCGATCGGCTTGCTCGGCGAGTACGTCGGGCGGATCTACATCCAGGTACGCCATCGGCCGCGCTACATCGTTCGTGAGGTGGTGAGTTGCCATGAGGCGCAACAGAAGCCATGACTGCGATCGTCTTCGGTTATCGTGAGTTTGGGTGCGCTGGGCTATCTGCCTTGCTGCGCCACGGGCTCCAGGTGCCGTTGGTGGTCACTCATCGCGACGATCCCGGCGAACGGACGCCATGGCCTTCACTTGCCGCACTGGCCGATGCGCACGGGATTGCGGTCGCGATGCCCGACACGCCCGCCGACGCGAAGCTGCACGCGCAGGTCGGGAGCCTAAAGCCGGATTTCCTGTTCTCGTTCTACTACCGCCACCTCATTCCCGAGGTCCTGGTCAACAACGCATCGCGTGGTGCTTTCAATCTGCACGGTTCACTGCTTCCCAAGCTGCGCGGCCGCGCACCGATCAACTGGGCGTTGGTGCTGGGTGAGCGCGACACCGGCGTGACACTCCACCACATGACGTCGCGCGCCGATGCCGGCGATATCGTCGATCGTCAAGTGGTGGAGATTGCCGACCGCGATACAGCATTCACGCTGGGACTGAAGCTGCTGAGCGCGAGCGAAACGTTGCTCGATCGGGCGATACCCGCGCTTGTCTCCGGCACGGCGACACGCACGCCGCAGGATCTATCGCAAGGAAACTACTGCGGTCGCCGCACGCCGGAGGACGGACGGCTCGACTGGGAGCGCCCAGCGAGAGAGCTCTACAACTTGGTGCGCGCTGTGACTCATCCGTATCCTGGCGCCTTCACGACATTCGGCGACAGCAAGCTGACAGTCTGGTGGGCGTTGCCGCATTCACGGTCGTTCGATGCAATGCCCGGGACGATCGTCGCGGTTGATCGCGATGGTGTGACGGTCGCTGCCGGCGCGGGCGCGCTCACGCTCATTTCGATCCAAGAAGACGATCAACCCGTGGGCCCGGCCAGCGCGCTAGCGCCCATCCGTGGTTTGCGACCAGGCGCGATCCTGGGAAGG
>CAZAHQ010000133.1:0-9229 GCA_964484415.1 uncultured Acidobacteriota bacterium
CTGCGCTCGAGCGCGCTGCGGGCGTCGTCCCCGGCCGATTGACCAGTCGCGCAACACACCCATGGCTCGACGTTCGCCGCGACTGCGACGACGACTGCATTAACGCGGTGCAGGCATTGATCGCGCAGCGTGTGATTCCGGCCGGCACCGTGCATTGGAGCCGCGGCTTCAAGCGAAGCTATCCCCACGCGGGGCAGGCATCTCATGTGTTGGGATTCGTCAATCTCGATGGCACGCTGACCGAAGGAATCGAGCGCGTCTACGACGACGGACTCCGTTCGCGTTCCGCGAAGCTGCTGCGCATCACCGATGCGAAGCAAAAACCACTCGAGCATGTCAGCGGCGATGCAACGCCACCTCCTGCCGCGACGCTTCAGCTGGCGCTCGATCTGCGTTTACAGATGGTGCTGGAAGATGCGCTCGAGCGTGCCGCCACCGAGCATGGAGCACGGGGCGCGCGAGGCGTCGTGCTCGACCCCGACAACGGGGACGTGCTGGCGCTCGCGGCATACCCGAGTTTCGATTCCAACCGCTTCAACAAAGCGAGCGATGAACTGCGTCGAAACCCTGTGATCTCGATCGCCGCCGAACCGGGTTCCGTGATGAAGCCATTCACCGCTGCCGCGTTGTTGGAAGCGGGGTTGTATCGGTCGGGTGAGAGCGTCGATTGCGAACGTGGGCAGTGGAAGAAGGGCAGCCGCGTGATTCACGACACGCATCCGCACGGCGTGTTGACGCTCCCGGAGGTGATCGAGGTCAGCAGCAACATCGGGATCGTCAAGTTCTCACAGCGACTGCGAAGCGCGGACTTCTATCGCGTGCTGCTTGGACTCGGCCTCGGCGCCCGGACCGGCATCGATCTCCCGGCAGAGTCGGCGGGAGTACTAGCCAAACCCGAACTGTGGAAAGTGGTGGATCACGACAGCATCGCTTTCGGCCACTCACTCTCTGCGACAACGCTTCAGATCGCCGTGGCGATGTCGACGATTGCCAACGGCGGATTCCGAGTGACACCGCGGCTGGGCTTGTCCTGGGAATTACCGGATGGAACGCGCCAGGAGATCCCCCGCCCCGCGCCCGAGCGCACCATCAGCGCTCAGACGTCGTGGCAAGTCCGCCAGTTCCTGAGACGTGTCGTGGAAGAAAAGCACGGCACGGGGAAGAGCGCTGCGGTCGAAGGTTTCTTCGTCGCAGGCAAGACCGGCACCGCAGAGTTGATCACCGATGGACGCTACAACAAGCGCGAGAACCTCGCCTCATTCGTCGGATTCGCACCCGTGGATCATCCCGTCGCGGTGGTGGTGATCAGCCTCGAGGCGCCGAAGATCGGAGGGCGTACCGGTGGCGCCACAGCCGCACCAGCCTTCAGCACCGTATTGGCTGAGGTCCTGCGGCTACGCCGTGTCGCTCCGGACAATCTCCCTCCGGTGGATCCCGAGCAGGACGGTTCTGCTGTCGTCGCACACAGCGACCCAAAGCACGGCGCGCGTGGAGTGCGCGGATGATGCGCATCGACGCGCTCGTCGGAGGCTTGCCGGGCCTGACGTTACATGGCGCGCCGGATGCTGATGTCACGTCAATCACTCTCGACTCACGTGCTGTGCGCCCGGGCGCCTTGTTTGCTGCACTTCCCGGCCGGGAGTTCGATGGGAAGCGATTCATCGACTCTGCGCTCGCGGCGGGCGCAGCCGCGATTCTTGGCACCGGTATTCGACCCACCGCGCTTCATCACCGGATTGCCTGGCTGGAGTCCGACCAACCCCGCGTTGCGCTTGCAACAATCGCACGGCGACTCGCCGGCGCTCCGGACGAACGACTGCGTGTGATCGGCGTCACCGGCACCAAGGGAAAGACCACCTGTGTACATATGCTCGAGGCAGCTCTGACTGCCTGCGACATTCCAACAGCGATCGGAGGCACGCTCGGCCAGCGCTTTGGCGCGCAGGAGTGGGAAAGCGCCCTCACCACGGCAGAGGCACCGCAGTTGTGGTCCTTCCTTCACGACGCCGCCGAGGCGGGCGCACACGCGGCAGCCCTGGAGGTTTCCAGCATTGCGCTCGATGCATCGCGTGTACATGGAATGCACTTCGCAGCGGCTATCCTCACCGGTATCGGCCATGATCATCTCGACGTCCACGGCACGCACGAGCACTATCGGCGAGCCAAGCGAATCTTGTTCGAGATGTTGGATCCTGACTGCTTCGCCGTGCTGCCGGCCGATGATCCGTACATTCAAGAGTTCGCGCAGGCCACTCGCGCACGCTGCATTACATTCGGCTCGGCACAGCACAGCGACTGGCGAGTCAGCGATCACCGTCCGTCAGCCAACGGCGCAACCTTCAACCTCACGTCGCCCGATGGAATGTACGCGGTAGCGTCCGCACGCCCGGGCCTGTGGGACGCTATGAATCTCGCAGCTGCGGCCGCGGTCGCTGAGAACCTGGGCGCACCGATCGAGCGCGCTCTGAGTGGGCTGCGTTCGCTTGCCGACATACCAGGTAGATTCGAGCGAATCGATGCAGCGCAGCCCTTCCTGGCCGTGGTTGACTACGCGCACACGCCGGAGTCCCTCGAGCGTGTGTTGCGGCTGATGCGTCAGACAACAGTGGGACGATTGATCTGTGTGTTTGGCTGTGGAGGCGAACGCGACCGCGAGAAACGCCCACAGATGGGCCGGCTCGCCGCTGAAATCGCAGACATCGTCGTTATCACGGACGACAACCCGCGCCACGAAGATCCAGCGCGGATTGCCCACGAGATTCTCGCTGGCTCACGCCACGGTCACGCCGACGTGCAGTGGATCTCACCGCGTGAAGCTGCGATCGCACACGCCGTAGACCTCGCTGCGGATGGCGATGCTCTACTTCTGGCCGGCAAGGGGCACGAAACGTATCAAGACATCGGCGGTACCAAGCGGCCATTCGACGATCGGCGGGTCTTGCGGGCAAAGCTCGCCCAGCGGTGGGGGCGCGCATGATCGCCCGCAGTGCCGCAGAGATCGCCGCGGTGGTCGGAGGGATGATCGTTCAAGGCGATCCGTCGGTGCGCGCCAGCGGTGTCTCGATCGACAGCAGAACGATCAAGCCTGGTGAAGCCTTCTTTGCGATCCGCGGCGAGACGCACGATGGTCACGCCTTCATCGAACAGGCGCTCGCAGGCGGCGCCAGCCTCGCGATCGTCGACGACAGCACTATTCGGCCGCGAGGATTGACCTTGGTGCGCGTCAGCGACACGACCGCCGCTTTGGGTGCACTCGCAGCAGACGAGCGGCGACGCGGTTCCTATAAGGTAGTCGCGATCACCGGGAGTTCCGGGAAGACGACAGCGCGCGCGCTCACAACAGCCGCACTATCAACCCGCCTGCGGACCGCTAGTTCGGTCGGCAACCTCAACAACCATTGGGGGCTGCCGCTTTCGATGCTGAGGCTTCCCGACGCGATCGACGTCGCGGTACTCGAACTGGGAATGAATCATGCGGGAGAGATCGCAGCGCTGACACGTATCGCGCAGCCTGATGTCGGTGTCATCACGAATGTCGGTACTGCGCACCTCGGAAATTTTGTAGACGAGCGTGGAATAGCGGCTGCCAAGTGTGAACTCCTGGACGAGATGCCCGCGCACGCCAGGGGTGTCGTTCACTATGGCTCACCACTCTTGATGGAAAGGGCCGCGCATTGCACCAAGTCTTTGTTGACCTTCGGGCTCGAAACAAAAGCCGAGCTCCGCGCCGAGGAACTCGGTGGCTCGCTGTTGACAGGCTCGCGGTTTCGGGTGCGGAACGTCGACGTCAACTTGGCGCTGTGGGGAACGCACGCCGCTCTCAACGCGCTTGCTGCGCTCGGGGCAGGGCTGTGGTTGGGGCTCTCGATCGAAGAGATGGCGCCCGGGCTGCAAAGCGTGACCCCGATCGCGGGGCGCGGTCAGTTGTTGTGGCTCGCTGGGAACGTGCTGGTGGTCGACGAAACATACAACGCCAATCCCGGAGCGATGGAGGCGGTGCTAGCAGGTTTGGCCGGGAGCGCATGGAACGGCCGGCGAGTCGCGGTCCTGGGTGACATGCGAGAACTCGGACCTCGCACGAGCGATCTTCACCAGCGGGTCGGAGCGGCTGCAGCGCGGCACGGAATTCAACTGCTGCACGCCGTCGGATCCTGCGCCGGAGTGATGGCGGACGCGGCGCAGGCCGGCGGTGTACCTGAAGTCGTCACACACGTCGACGCGGTCGAGGCCTCGCGCGCAGTACCGGCCACAGTGCGCGATGGTGACTTGGTAGTGATCAAGGCCTCGCGCGGCACGCACCTGGAAACAGTATTGAGTTCGATCGTGGCGGCGCGTCCACCGCAGGTACAGGCATGATCTACAACCTGCTCTATCGGCTCCACGATCTGTTCTCACCGCTGAACGTCTTCCGCTACATTACGTTCCGAGCTTTCCTCGCCGCAGTCATTTCGATCCTACTGAGCTTCCTGATCGGGCCGTGGTTGATCAAGAAGCTGCGCGAGAATCAGTTCGGACAACACGTTCGGGACGACGGTCCGCAGTCACACCTGAAGAAGCAAGGCACGCCGTCGAGCGGTGGACTGTTGATCCTGATCGTGATCTTGGTCCCCACGCTGCTCTGTGCCGACCTGTCGGATCCATTCGTCTGGATGGGTATGGGGGCGGCGGCAGGTTTCGGCTTGATCGGTCTGTGGGATGACATGGAGAAGCGTCGCGGCAAGAGCAGTCGCGGGCTCTCTGCTCGCGGTAAGTTGGCCGCACAGATTGCCTTGGCTTTGTTCATCGGCGCGGTCTTGTACTTCACCGGGTTCAAGACCACGTTGACAGTTCCATTCTTGAAGACGGCCGCCCCGGACCTTGGGATCTTCTTCGTACCCTTCGTCGCATTCGTGCTGGTCGGTGCCGCCAATGCCGTCAACCTGACCGATGGACTGGATGGTTTGGCGATCGGGTCTTCGGGCGTCTCGTTGGCAACGTTCACGGTGCTGGCTTACTGCGCAGGGAACGCCAAGATCGCAGGCTATCTGGGGATTCCGTTCGTTCTGGGAGCGGGAGAGATGGCTGTCTTCGGCGCCAGCGTGGTAGGCGCCTGCCTGGGATTCCTCTGGTTCAACGCACATCCCGCACAGATCTTCATGGGTGATGTCGGTTCGATGACCCTAGGTGGCGCGCTTGGGATGATCGCTGTGATCTGCAAGCAGGAACTGTTGCTCGCGGTCGCTGGCGGGCTGTTCGTGCTCGAAGCGCTGTCGGTCATCGTGCAAGTCGTCTCATTCAAATGGCGAGGTAAGCGCGTTCTGCTCATGGCGCCGCTGCACCATCATTTCGAACTGAGCGGCTGGGCCGAAACCAAGGTCGTAATCCGCTTCTGGATTCTCTCGATTCTGTTTGCGTTGGCAGCTCTTGCCACGCTCAAGCTGCGGTGAGGCCCGTGATGACGATGCCGGGCCCAGAACACGCCGCCCTGTCTGGCGACGCACGTGCGTTTCGTGGCCTGCCCGTGCTGGTCGTCGGTATGGGACGTTCCGGTTGCGCTGCGGCACGCTGGCTGCTGGCCCGCGGTGCCCGCGTTACCGCTACCGATCACAAGCCACTGCAAGAGCTCGGCCGCGAAGTCGTAGCTCTGGCCGACGCAGGTGTTTGGCTGCAGGCCGGCCGCCACGACGACACACTGTTCGCTTCGGCATCACTGATCATCGTTTCTCCTGGTGTCTCGCTGTCGCTGCCACCCCTGGTCGCTGCGAGGCAGCGAGGCGTTCCAGTCGTATCCGAGATCGACCTCGAAGCGGCCACAGTCGGCAGGCGCTGCATCGGTATCACGGGGAGCAACGGAAAAAGTACGACAACGGCGCTGGTCGAAGCGATGTTGTCGGCGGCGGGTCATGAAGCGATCGCTTGCGGCAATTTCGGAGTCCCGCTGTGCGACGCCGTCCAGGGCGATCATCCCGATCGATGGTACTCGATCGAGTTGTCGAGCTTTCAACTCGAATCGACTTTCTCCCTGCGGGCCAGTGCCGCGATCTTGCTCAACATTCAGGCGGATCACCTCGATCGACATGGCAGCTTCGAAGCGTACCGTGCCGCCAAGTATCGAATCGATGGCTTGCGCGCTGCCGGCGCACCGCTGGTGCTGTGCGTCGACGACCCCGAGGTCGCCGCACTCTCGGCGACCGCGCGCGCGCCTGTGCTCTGCGTTTCGGTACAGCGCCGTGTGACCGATGGTGGGATTGTTCAGGGCGGTGAGCTGCAACTCGTGATGGGCAACACGATCGAGCGGCTTGCAAGCGTGCAAGAGTTGCCGGTGCCGGGTCGACACAACCAACTCAACATCCTTGCTGCTGCGGTCGCCTGTCGTGCAGCCGGCGTGCCGTTGGATGCTGTCCGCCGTGGGCTGCTCAAGTTCAGGGCGCTGCCTCATCGCTTGCAGGAGGTCGCTCGGGTCCGAGGAGTTCGATTCGTTGACGACAGCAAGGCAACGAACGTCGGCTCGGCACTACAAGCCATCGCAGCTCTAGCAGGTGCCAAGCTGTGGGTACTACTGGGAGGGCGAGACAAAGCCTCTGATTTCTTGCCGTTGGTGGCGGCGCTCCGTGAAGTGGGCGCCACAGCGATCACGTTCGGTGAGGCGGGACCCCATATCGCCGATGTGCTTTCCGCCGCCGGGTTCACCGATCTGCTGCGCTCGACGAGCCTTGAACTCGCATTGCGCTCAGCCTTCGAGCGAGCCGCGAGCGGCGATGTCATCCTCCTTGCGCCCGCATGTGCTTCGTTCGATGCCTACAGCGGCTATGCCGCGCGCGGTGATCACTTCGCGATGCTGGCCCGCAGTCTTGCGGGGACAGACACATGACTCACGCGGCGCGCGTCCGACATCCCGATCCGGTCTTGATGACGGTTGCGCTTGGGCTCGCGATCGTTGGAGTCGCTGTGTCAGGTTCGGCTCGCGTGTATCAGGACGCGGTGGGAGGCACACCAACCGGGATGATGTCGTCCTTGGTTCATCTGATGTTGGGCCTCTGCACCTTGGCGATTGCGATGATCCCTGACTATCGAGTGCTGGCGCGGCCGCGAATCGTGTGGCTGTTGTTGGCAGTCGCAACTGTGCTGTTGATCGCCGTACTGTTTGCCCCCCAGGTCAACAACACGCATCGCTGGATGCGGATCGCAGGATTCAGCTTGCAACCGAGTGAGTTGTCCAAACCGGTTCTGCTGATTGCGGTTGCCGCGGCGCTCGTGCGGGCTCGCGATCAGATCGGAACCACCCGAGGATTGTTGAAGCCTCTGATTGTGGCGGCCTGGCTGTGCGGGCTCGTGGCCTTGGGAAAAGATCTCGGCACGCCAACGGTCATGTTCGGCGCGGCGATGGCCATGACGCTCGTTGCGGGCGCGCAATGGCGGCACTTCGGAGTGATGGTAGGTAGCAGTTCTGGTGCCTTCGCTGCGCTTGCCTGGCTCGAGCCGTACCGCTGGAAGCGACTCACCGAATTCGCCGTGGCATTGGAACTGCGCCCGGGGATGTTGGGGGAAATCCAGTATCAGTTGCTTCAGTCGATCCTCGCCGTTGGATCAGGAGGTTGGGCCGGCAAGGGGTTCGGGATGTCGACGCAGAAGGCGCTGTTCCTGCCGGAGGCGGAGGACGATTTCATCTTCGCCGTGATCTGCGAGGAACTCGGTTTGATCGGCGCACTCGCTGTGATCGCCGCCTTTCTCGTGATTGCGTGGCGTGGCGTGCGTGCCGCGGAAAGGGCCACTGACGACTTCGGGAAGCTGCTTGCTTTGGGCGCCAGTTGGATGCTCGCAGGTCAAGCGTTGATCCACGCCGGCGTGGTGACCGGGGTTCTCCCCACGAAAGGTCTGCCGCTGCCGTTTCTTTCCGCAGGCGGTAGTTCTTTGATCGCCTCTTGTGTACTTGCCGGCTTGATCTTGAATGTCTCGTTGCGCGGGAGGCGCGATGCCTGACGCACAACGTGGCGTGATCTTCGCCGGTGGCGGAACGGGCGGCCACATCTTCCCAGGCTTGGCGTTGGCGCGCGCAATCCAAACACGCGAACCGCGCCGGCCAGTCTCTTGGATCGGTGCGCGCGGCGGCTTGGAAGAGTCGTTGGTAACCGGTGCCGGCCTGCCGCTCACCCTGTTGCCGCTGCGCGGCATGGCGCGCGCCGGATTGTTGGGCGCATTGCGTGCTGCGGTCTTGGCGGGGGGCGCGACGTTCCGCCTGATGTTGGTCTTTCTGCGCGCACGCCCCGCGTTGCTCGTGGGAGTCGGCGGCTTCGCCTCCGGCCCGGCCGTATTGGCAGCAGCAATGGTGGGAGTCCCCACGTTGCTGCTGGAGCAGAACGCTATCGCTGGCGCGACCAACCGCTATCTTTCCCTGGTGGCATCCGCTGCAGCCGCTAGTTTCCCAGAAAGCAAGAGCAGCCTGCGCGGGCGAGTCGTGATCACCGGGAACCCGGTGCGCAGCGAGATTGCTGCGATCACCCCGCTCAGCGACCCACCACCCCGGCGAGTCTTGGCGTTCGGCGGAAGTCGCGGGGCACGCGCGCTGAATGACTCGTGGATCGGCGCGCTACCACTTTTGAGATCAGTGCAGGCGGAGATCGTGCTGCAGACGGGTCCAGACGACTTCGAGCGAGTCAAGGCCGCCGCTGCTGATTCCCCGAACGTGAGCGTGCTGGCATTCATTGACGACATGCCGAGGCGTTTGGCGGAGAGTGGCCTGATCGTCGCACGCGCAGGCGCCACGACGGTGGCTGAGTTGACGGCTGCAGGCCGGCCGTCGTTGCTGATCCCCTTCCCATTTGCCGCCAACGATCACCAACGTGCGAACGCGCGCGCGTTGGCGGCTGCCGGTGCGTGCGTCGTGATCGAGCAGGGCGACCTCACGCCGGAGCGATTGGCTGACGGCGTTCGCTCCCTACTCGATACGCCGGCGCGTCTGACCGCGATGGCACGTGCTGCCCGAGAACTCGGTCGCCCCGATGCAACCGAGCGCGTTGCGGACCTCGCGTGCTCGCTCTTGGAGGGACGCGCATGAAGCTCGGGAAGGTGCGGCGCGTTCACTTCATTGGAATCGGCGGCTCCGGCATGAGTGGGATCGCCGAAGTTCTGTTGAACCTGGGCTACAAGATCAGTGGCTCCGATCAAGCTCCCTCCGACTCCACGCGACGCCTGACTCGGCTCGGCGCGCGCGTGCGAATCGGCCACGAAGCGGCCGCGGTGGGGGGTGCCG
>CAZAHQ010000134.1:0-9144 GCA_964484415.1 uncultured Acidobacteriota bacterium
CGGCCTTGCTTGGCGGAACCGCCGGCCGAGTCGCCCTCGACCAAGAACAACTCGCATTCTTCCGGATCGCTGCTTTGACAGTCGGCCAGTTTTCCCGGCAAAGAGCCGCCATCGAGCACGCCCTTGCGCCGCGTCAGTTCCTTGGCTTTGCGGGCCGCCTCGCGGGCGCGCAGCGCTTGCACCGCCTTTTCCAAGATCGCGCGCGCTGCCTTGGGGTTTTCTTCCAGGAAACGCGCCAACCGATCGTTGACCAAGGCCTCGACCGCACCGCGTACCTCGCTGTTTCCCAGCTTGGATTTGGTTTGACCTTCGAACTGCGGATCGCGCACCTTCACCGAAACGACAGCGGCCAGTCCTTCGCGCACGTCTTCGCCCGTGAGCTGCGTGTCTTTCAGGTCCTTCGGTAGGCGCGACGCTTCGCCGGTGAGGTAGGCGTTGAGCGTGCGGGTGAGGGCGCCACGAAACCCGGCCAAGTGCATTCCGCCTTCCGGCGTGTTGATGCTGTTGGCGAAGGTGAAGATGGTTTCCTGGTACGAATCGTTGTACTGCAACGCTATTTCCATCGTGACGGTGTCTTTTTCGCCCTTGATAAAAATTGGCTCGTGCAGCGCCGTGCGATTCTTGTTGAGATGGGTCACGAACTCGACGATGCCGCCTTCGTAGTGAAACTCTTGATCGCGATCTTTGGTGCCGCGTTCGTCTCGAAGTACGATTCGCACGCCGCTGTTGAGAAACGCCAGTTCACGCAAGCGCTGCGCGAGTGTTTCCCACGAAAACTCCAACGTGTCGAAGATCTGCGGGTCGGGGCGGAACGTGATTTTGGTGCCGCGCTTGTCGGTGGTACCGACCTGATGAAACTCGTTGACCGGAATGCCGCGTGCATACGACTGGCGATACACGTTGCCGCCGCGCCAAATTTCGATATCGAGCGCTTCGGAAAGCGCATTGACCACGCTGACGCCGACACCGTGCAGCCCGCCCGACACCTTGTACGCGTTGTTGTCGAACTTTCCGCCCGCGTGCAGCACCGTCAACACGACCTGCGCGGCCGAAACGCCCATCTCCTCATGCATGTCGACCGGAATGCCGCGTCCGTTGTCGACGATGGTGACTGAGTTATCGGCGTGAATCGACACGTCGATGTGATCGCAGTGACCGGCTTGCGCCTCGTCGATGGAGTTGTCGACGACTTCCCACACCAAGTGGTGCAGCCCCGAGACGCTGGTGCTGCCGATGTACATGCCGGGGCGTTTGCGAACAGCTTCCAGCCCTTCCAGCACCTTGATGGATGAGGCTGTGTAGTCGGCCTCGGCCGCTGCGCGTGTTGCGATGTCTTCTTGCTCTGCCATCGTTCCTCAGGTCCGCGGAGTGTGTTGCCGCGTGGCGACGCCGGCTTGCACGTGCCACACAGCAGCAATGTTGCGCGGGACAATTTCGGGTTTGGATGTTGCGGCGATTACTTGGCCCTGTGCTGCCGCGTATTCGAGCACCGCGAAACAACGCGCGGCGTCCAGATCGGTATCGAGGTCGTCCAGCAACAAGATGAGGTCGACCCCAGCGCGTCGCTCGCGCACCGCGCGAGCTTGCGCCAACGTGAGCGCCGACAACGCTGCCCTGATTTGCCCTGCCGAACCGAAGCGCAACAGATCTTTACCTGCAGCTTCGATCACCAGGTCGTCGCGATGTGGGCCGGTGAGCGTCACGCCCACCTTGCGTTCCACTGGGCGCAGTCGACGCCAGCTTTCGGCTTCGTTTTGGGCCGCGTCATTCAGGAGATTCTCCGGTCCGGTTGCCTGCTTGTAGTGAAGCTGCGCGTCGCGCCCTTCGGGGAACAGCTCGGGCCACGCCCCCATCCACTGCTGCCACGCCGCGATCTGTTCGCGCCGCCGCGTTGCTACCCGCCCGCCCACCGACCGCAGGATCTGTTCCCACGGCTCGAATTCCTGGTTGGGAGCACCGCTTCGCAGCAGGCGGTTTCGTTGGGTTAACGCCCCCGTGTACCGCGTGAGGTCGGCCAAGTGAGTCGGGTCGGCCGCTGCGGTAACTCGGTCCATGAATCGGCGCCGTTCCGCGGGGCTGCCGGCGATCACTCGAACGCTCTCTCCCGCCTGGAACAACACGGGAAGAAGTCCCAAATAATCCACCAATTTAGGCGCGGATTCTGCCACGGAAAGATGCCTTTCGCCACGGCCTCGACCGAGCGAAATCCCGATCTGGAAAAGGGGTTGCGAGGGGTGCTCGACCTGGCCTTTCACGTGCAAAAACGAGGCGTTTTCGGCGATCGCTTCACGCGGCTCGCGGCTCCGAAACGAGCGGGTCGTGGCCAACAGGTAGATCGACTCCAGGATCGATGACTTCCCTTGTGCGTTGGCGCCGGTGATCAGCGTGATCCCGGGCGTCAGATCGACGGTTTGATCGACGAGGTTTCGGACAGAGGAGACGGAGAGTCGGTTGAGCATCGGCGTGGGAAGGTTTGACCACGAATCGGGGGTGCGGCGCCAGGGGGTCGGGACGGGGCCGTCGTGATTGCCCATCGGTTAACGCAGGATGCCGCTCTTGAGCGCCTTGGAAACCGCCTCGGACTTGGAATGCACATGCAGCTTTTCATACACACTGCGCACGTAATTGCGGACCGTGTTGACGCTGACGTTCATGTTGGCCGCGGCGCTCTCGTAGCTGTGCCCTTCGCTCAACCAGCGCAACAACGCGGTTTCCTGCGGGGTGAGGTCGTACTCCACGCGCGTTGGCGGGTGCACCGTGCGAAACAGTTTGACCACCTTGCGCGCGATCTCCGGCGACATCGGCGCGCCGCCGTCGGCCGCTTCAGTGATCGCCTGCAACAGTTGAGCGGGCGCTGTTTTCTTCAGCAGATAGCCGCAAGCGCCATTGCAAATCGACTCGAACACACGGTCTTCCTGGGTGTACACGGTAAGCATCACCACCTCGGTCTTGGGGTAACGCTCGCGAATCACGCGCACTCCTTCCGAACCGAGCATGCCGGGTAGATGGATGTCGAGCAGCATCACGTCGGGACCGCGTTGTGCTTTTTGCATCGCGGCGAGCGCCGCTTCGACCGAACCGTACACGTTCGTGCACCGAAAACCTGGGGCGCCATCGATCAGCACGCGAAGGCCATCGGCCAGCGTCGCGTCGTCTTCGACCAGCGCGACATCGAGATCTCGGTTTGTTGTCACCTGCGTTGCTCCCGGCATCCTGGCCCCACGCTAGGCGCACTGCCCTTTCGGCACCAGCGCATGTTCATGCGTTCCCGGGCGATTGACCGGCGGCGATCGGCATCGTCAGCGCGATCTTCGTCCCGCGATCAGACTGCGAGGTAATGGCCAGGGTACCGTGGCAGCGGGCAACCCGCGCCCGCATGTTGCGCAAACCGTTGCCGCCGAAGGGGGAGTGCGATGCTTCGTCCCCCGGGTCGAGGCCTCGGCCGTCGTCCTCGACGGTTGCCTCGAGCCGGCCGCCCGCTGTTTGAATCGAGATCGCAACGTGCTGTGCATGAGCGTGACGCGCGGCGTTGGTGATCGCTTCCTTGAGTACCAGATACACCTGGCGGCGTGCTTCGGCTCCCAGTGAGAGGTTCAGGCTCGCCTCGTCCTCCGGCGCTTGCACGCTGAACGTGACACCACTCGGCGGGAGAATCTCCGAAGCGAACGCGCGGATTCGACTGACCAGTTGCCCAAGATCGTCCTTCTTAGGATCGAGCGCCCAAACGATATCGGCCATCCCGTCGACGACCTCACGAGCCGAGCGCGCGATTTGATCCAGACGCTGCGATGCTTCGGGATTCGACTCGCCAATGTCGCGCCGCACAACCTCCGCCAGGATTGCCGTGCGGGAGAGGCTGGCCCCGACATCGTCATGCAAGTCGGTGGCAATGCGGGTGCGAACGCGCTCGAGTGCGACCAACCGCGCGACGCGTTGGCGGTGCAGCAACCACGCAGCGCTCACGAGCACCATGGCGACGAGCGCCAAGAACCAACCGCGCGCCCAGATCGGCGGCAGCACATGTAGCGCGACAGTGGCGGTCGCTCCCACAGACTTGTCGGGACCAACGGCTTGGACTTCGAGTTGATAGCGCCCAGCTGCGAGCAACGGATACTCGAGCGCGCGTCGTGTGTCCGGTTCACTCCACGCGGCTTCCGCTCCAACCAATCGATGCCGATAACGCAACGCGCCCTCACGCCGAAGATCGGGAGCGAGAAACTCGACCTCGACGCTGCGTGTGCCGGAGCCGAGTGTCACCTCGCTCACGCGGGTCGCACCGAGTGCTGGGAGTGGATGCGCCACACCACCCAGGCGCAGTCCGACGATCCGCGCCGCAGGAACGGGACGGGGCGGTTCGACCGTGGGAATCAGGCGCGCGACGTGCGAGAAGGACGCAAACCACAGCGCACCGTTGGCATCGCGCGCAGCGATGTTGACTCGCCCACTGGGCGCACCGTCGGCGGTCGAGTAGTGGTCGAACCGTCGCGTGGTTGGGTCGAATCGATCGATGCCGCGCCCGGTGCCGAAGTAGATTCGCCCAGCGTTGTCTTCGGTAAACGCGCTGATCTCGTTGCTGCTCAGTCCATCGGCTGTGCGCAGGTGCTCGAACTGCGGTGTCTCCGCTGTTGGGTCCCGCACCAACGCGGCACCATCGACGCTGCTGCCCAACCACAGCCCACCCTGCGTATCGACGTGAAGTGCGAGAATTCCGCCGCGCGGGAGGCCGTCGGTGATCTCGAAGCGACGCAGATGACCGGCGCGCCAGCGGTACAGTCCATCCAGGCCATAGACACCAATCCACACGGCTCCATCCGATGTTTCTGCAAACGATGCCGGGAGTCCGACGGAGAAACCGTCGTTAACTCCAAACTGCTGGATCTGATTCGTGGCGCGATTCCAGCGCGCCATTCCCCCGCCCGGTCCAAGCGCCGCGATCCAAACATCGCCTCGCGAGTCCTCGAAAATCCGGAACACGTCGTCACCTGGCAAACCGTCGTGGTGCGTCAAGGTGCGTGTGGGAGGGCGATTCGCCAGCGCGTCGAGCGTGAGGAGTTGGTCGTAGATTCGCACACCGCGCGAGGTCGCCACCCACAGCGCGCCGAGATGATCTCTCATCACGGTTTGACCCCAACCCCATCCACCCTGGTGGATAGAGTTGGCGAGCACGGTGGTGTCGAAGTGATCCTGATCCAAGTTACTCAGCGCCAAAGACCCATCGACCCTCGAGCGGGACAACGTCAGCCACTCGCCTCGTGTCGACGAGACCAGCGCTGTGATGACCCCTTCGCGCAGGCCGTCCTCGGGCCCGAAGCCGGTGAAGCCACTCGGTGTGAGCTTCATCGCACCCGCTTCCTGCGTGCCGATCCACAGATTGCCGTCGCGATCGGACGCGAGCGAGACGGCGGCGTCATCGCTGAGTCCTTGCGCGCGACCGAGCGTACGAACGTGGACGTTGCTCGACGACACATCGGATGTGAGTTGCACCAATCCAACGCGCGTTCCCCCGTAGATCGTGCCGTCGCGCGTTTGCGCTAGCGAGTACACGGCGTCAGGAGGTAGGCCATCGCCCGCGGTGAGCCAACGCATGACGCTTGCTGCAGGACTCTCTGCATCGGTGTCGAGCTGAGCGATTCCTCGATCGGTGCCGACCCACAGCGTTCCATCGTCAGCCATCATCAACGCTGGGATCATTCGTGTCGGGAGCTGTGCCGACGGCGACACGCGTTCGAACGTGTGGTTGACGTTGCGTCGTTGCAAGCCACAACCACGGGTGCCAACCCACAATGTTCCAGCGCGATCTTCGGTGATGGCGTTGACCTGCGTGTCGAAGCCCTCTGCGTTATCGCAACTCAGTGGCGTGGCGGTCCACGCCACGGTGTCTTGATGCCGATCGACGCGATACAAACCGATCGCAGTTCCGACCCACAGCGCACCATCGCTGGATTCGAACAACACGCGCGCCACCGGATCGTTGTTCAAGCCCGGCGGACGCTCGATCCGCGGTTGGCCAAGCGGTGTCGATGACGTCGGTTGCGCGGTGGTCAGATCAAGCCGGTAGATCCCTTCGTCGGTTGCAGCCCAATACGCACCGTCGCGAGTCTCCAGCAGGTCGGAAACATCGGGCGACGGCAAGCCGGAATCGGCGCCGAAGACCTGAAAGCGCGTACCGTCGAAGCGCGACAACCCTTCGGTGCTGCAAAACCAAATGAAGCCGTGTGAGTCCTGAACGATGCGGCCCACTTCATCGCGCGCCAGCCCTTCGGCCATGGTGTAGACCGCGACGGGCACTCGCTCGGCGTGCGACGCGGGTGTGCCGGCCACCGCAACCACCACGACAAGTGAGACGAAGCAGCGCCTGCGCATGATCGTCGTCACCTCCGTCGGTAGGCGCTCACCTGCTTCGCAGGCCGCGATCCGATCGGATCATACGCTTGTGAGTCGGATGGTTGGCTAGCGTCGCTTTTGGGCGCGGACCCCTTCCCTTTCGTGCCGCGTTTCGATTCCAGTTGCGCCGCGTCCGGAGCCCACAAACGCATGTTCATGCGCTGCCGTGTCGAGCCCGGCTCGAGCAACCTGCGCGAAGTGCTCGGCGACTCTTGACCGGAACGCGAGCGCGACAACTCAAGGTGAGGAATTGCCCATGAGAACCACCGCTGCTTTGGCGACGTTACTTTTTCTGTCTGCGACAGTGACTCTCACCCCAGCCTCGACGCTCGCTGCGCCGGTAGCCGATCGGTTGGTTGCTGCACAACGAGCCATCGAGGAGGTCGAGTGGCAACACCGCCTCTGGCCGAGCGAGAACGTGCGCGCCAAACCGTCGTTGTCCGAGGTTCTGTCCGACGCGCAAATGCGTGGCAAGGTCGACGACACGCTGCGACAGCTCACCGTCCTGCAAGCCCGTTGGGGTTACACACTCACGCCGGCACTGCTGCAGGCCGAACTCGACAGAATGGCGCGCGATACGCGCGATTCCGCTCAACTTGCGGCGTTGTGGCAGAACCTGCACAACGACGCTGATTTGATTGGCGCCTCATTGGTCACGCCGCGCCTGATCGAACCGCTGCTTCGTCGTTACTACGCACGCGATCGTGAGCTTCACAACGACGTGCGCACTCGCGCCGAACGTGAACGACTCGCACTGATGACCCACAGCGACCCGAAGTCGTTGGGCGTCGTGACGCTCGGTGTCGACTATCTGTTCAGCGCTAGTCCGATGACCACCGCTCAGAGTGGCCAGGTTGTACTCGATGCGCAAGGTTGGAATGGGCTCGTGAGTCGGTTGTCCGCGTTGTGGCCTGGTAACGGTGAGCCGCCGTCGCTGGGGTCCTTGCCGCTTCACCAGTGGAGTCCGTTGCGCGAGGCGAGCAACTCCTTCTACAGCGTTTCGCTCACCGACAAGGGTGACGGGCGGCTGCGCGTTGTCTCCGCCTCGTGGCCCAAGCGTTCGTTCGATACGTGGTGGTCGAACATGCGTGATCAGTTCTCGCCCTACGCGTTGACACTGGAACGCGGACTTCGGCTCCCTGTGATTGCGCCCAACTCAGACGACAGTGCATCACCAGCGCCGTCGGGCCCAACCACGGGGGCGTGCGATGACGATCATTGGACCGAGATGCGCTCGTCGCTTCCAATCTCGCGCCAGTATCACACTGCCGTTTGGACCGGCAGCGAGATGATCGTCTGGGGCGGACAGGAACTCGACTATCTCGACAGTGGTGAACGGTACAAGCCGGCAACCGATAGTTGGGCGCCGGTATCAAGGCTCGGTGCACCAAGTGCACGCTATCTGCATGTCGCGGTTTGGACCGGCAGCGAAATGATCGTCTGGGGCGGAGCCGACGCAACGACCGCGTTCCGTACCGGTGCTCGGTACAACCCATCCACCGACCAGTGGCAAAGCACGTCACTTGCGAACGCCCCCTCCGCCGCTTCGTACGCCACCGCGGTTTGGACCGGCAGCGAGATGATCGTGTGGGGCGGCGTCGACTTCGCTGGCAGTTCACTCGACAGTGGTGGTCGATACGCGCCATCGACCGACTCGTGGTCACTCACCAGTTCAGCGGGCGCTCCGTCACCGCGCTCGCGTCATACGGCGGTCTGGACCGGTTCACGCATGATCGTCTGGGGCGGAATCGGTGGTGGTACCACCGGCGCGCAGTACAACCCCAGCAGCGACAGTTGGTTTCAAACCAGCCTCGTCAACGCACCGCCGGCGCGCGCGTATCACACTGCGGTTTGGACCGGAACGGAGATGCTGATCTACGGTGGCGACGCTGGCCGACCGTACGGCAAATATAATCCGGTCACCGATTCGTGGCGTCGCTTCAGTGGCGGACCGTTGCTGCAAAAGCATGTCGCTGTGTGGAGTGGCCGCGAGATGTTGGTATTCGGTTCCAACAACACATCATCCGCGTCGGTCGGTGCCGCGTACGATCCTGGCGGCGACGAGTGGCGCACACTCAATCCAAATCTCCAACCCGAAGCGGGCGTCGCACACACGGCTGTTTGGACTGGCAGCGAGATGATCGTCTGGGGCGGATCGATTCTGTTCAATCAGACGGCAAACCCAAACGATGACGGCGGGCGCTACAACCCAACGACCAACACCTGGCAGTTGCTGCGCTACACCTCGGCACCGGATGACCGGCGTGGCCACTCCTCGGTGTGGACCGGCAACGAGCTTTTGGTGTGGGGTGGAAACTTCGACAATGGCTGGTGGTACGACGGTGGTGAATACACTCCCTCAACCGACACATGGGCACCGATTACCGACTTCAGTGCGCCTGAACCACGCAACGACGCACCAGCCGTTTGGACGGGACTCGAGATGATCGTGTGGGGTGGTGATGCGGTGTCGACGTTTCTCAACAGTGGCGGGAGGTATGACCCCAGCACCGGCACTTGGAGTTCAACCGGTTACTCGCCGGGCGTGCCTTCGGCGCGTCGGGGGCACACGACGGTCTGGACTGGCTCCGAGATGATCGTCTGGGGCGGAGAGGATGTAACTCAGTCGGCGATAGGCGGTGGCTCTCGCTACGATCCGAGCACCGATCGATGGCAAGAGGTCAGCGCGACCGATGCACCTGGTGCGCGACGTCAGCATTCAGCGGTGTGGACCGGCTCGCGAATGATCGTGTGGGGTGG
>CAZAHQ010000135.1:0-9055 GCA_964484415.1 uncultured Acidobacteriota bacterium
AAGCAAACCGTGACCGCCTTGATCCGCTTCTCGTCGGTGAGGTAGCGCATCCGCTCCTCTTGAACACGGTGCGGCGCCACACGATCGAGTCGCTGCTGCTTGGCCTGCAGGTTCAACTCCTCGAGTTTGTCGTAGGGAATCTCCAGGAAGTCGCGCAGACCGTCGGCACTCATGGGTTGTCTCCAAATTGGGTGGAATGGTGAAATTAACCTAAAACTTCCCTGTGGAAGCATAAAATTGGCCTTGGCTAGTCTAATTGTCAAGCCGTTTAGGTCAAAAGGCGGAAAATCGCGCCAGGCGTGGGTTCCCGGGCTAGAGCCGGTCGACCAACTCGAGCACAGGGCCGAGGTCGCCCAGGTTCTCCAGTACCAGATCGGCCCCGGACTCCTCCAGAACAGACCTGTCCGTCCCGCCGGTAGTCACGGCAATCGCGTGGGCGCCGATCGCGCGGGCACAACTGACGTCGTGTTGTGTGTCGCCGATCACCACGACCCGTCCTGGATCGACCCCGTGCTGAATCGCCTTGGCCAGCGCTGCGTGCGCAATCGCCGCGCGCTCGCGACCATCGTCCGCAAAGCCGCCGGGTCGATCGATCAATCGCTGCAACTGCACGACCTGCAACTTGCGACGTGCTCCTTCGCGAATGTTGCCGGTGAGCAGTCCGACCAACATGTCGCCGCGCGCTTCGAGCTGTTCTACCAGCGTATGCACGCCCGGCAAGGCAGCGACGCGATCGGGGGTCATGGTTCGTTCCAGAACCTGTAGGTAGGCCTCGATCACAGGCTCATGAAAGCGCGGCAACGACACGCCCAGCTCCGCGGCGACCCGTTCGAGCAGCACTTCATCGGTGCCGCCGCGAAAGTCGATGCGATCGATCGCCTCGATCGCGGTTTGCAATGGAATACCGAGTCCGTCGCGCATCGCAAAGGCAAACGCCTCACGGCCGGCGCCACGTGTGGTGACCAGTGTCCCATCGATATCGAACAAGACGGCGCGCATGAGAAGCAAAGGATACGCGAGTAACGACAGAAGACTGGATCGCAACCGGCAACGACCGCGCTATTCTAGCGACCCATGCAACGTACCCCGCTGTTGGTGTGGCTTGGCTTGTGCCTCCTGGCCGGCTGCACGCGACCGAACGACTCGCTACCGATGGAAACCACGATTGTCACCGGGCCGCGCTTTTGGACTGGCGATCCCTCACACGCCTGGGCCGACGGCCTCTTGGTGAGCCAAGGAAAAATCGTGCGCACCGTCGAGCGCAGCGAAATGGCTCGATTGTTGGCACGTGGCGGCACCGTCCTGACGTTGCCCGGAGTTTTGGCCGTGCCTGGATTGGTCGATGCGCACGCGCATCTCGTCGGCTATGCGATGGGGAAGCGCGAGGTGGAGCTCACCGGCGCCGCGACACTGGACGAAACACTGGAGCGGATTCGAAGCTTCGCGCAGCAACATCCGGAGGATGCATGGATTGTCGGGCGTGGCTGGGATCAAACCGACTGGCCCGACAAAGCGTGGCCCAATGCCGACCAGCTTCAGAAGATCGTGTCGGACCGGCCCGCGGCGCTATCGCGTGTCGATGGCCACGCGATGTGGGTCAATCGTGCGGCGCTTGATACGGCCAAGATCGACGCGAACACACCCGACCCGCCAGGCGGGAAGATCCACCGCGACGCGCAAGGGAAACCGACCGGAATCCTGATCGACAACGCCATCACGTTGGTGGAACGCCAAATCCCAGCGCCCAGTGATGCCGTGGTGGAAGAAGCGCTGGCGGCTGCGGCCAACGATCTGCTGGCGGTTGGGCTCGTCGGTGTTCACGACATGGGGGCCAACGATCAACTGGTCAACGCGCTCGCACACTTGGCCAAGCTCAATCGCTGGCCGCTACGTGTCACCGGATACGCCAGCGAAGGCTCGTCGTTGCATCAACGACTGCTCAAAGACGGCCCGTTCGTTGCGGGGCGCCTTTCGATTCCAGGCGTGAAGCTCTATGCCGATGGCGCGCTCGGCAGTCGCGGTGCGCGTCTCTTGGCGCAGTACGCCGACGAACCGTCGTCGCAGGGGTTGTGGATCACCGAGCCACCCGCGTTGCAAGCGCAGGTCGAGCAGCTCGTTCAACACGGCCTACAACCGGCGATCCACGCGATTGGCGATGCGGCCAACCGCGCCGTACTCGACGCGTATCAAGCCGCCGCACAGAAAAGCCCGCGACTCGCCTCGTTGCGCCCACGCGTCGAGCACGCACAAATCGTCGACCCGATCGACTTCGCACGCTTCAGGCCGCTCGGCGCAATCGCCTCGATGCAACCGACGCACGCAACCTCCGACATGCCGTGGGTTGAACAGCGGCTTGGCGCACAGCGAATGCCCGGCGCCTACGCCTGGCGTTCGTTATCGAGCGCCGGCGCGCCGCTGGCGTTTGGCAGCGACTTCCCGGTGGAATCGATCGATCCGCGACTGGGCTTGTACGCCGCCGTCACGCGTCAAGACGCCAGCGGTAACCCGCCCGGCGGATGGTTACCGCAGCAGCGGCTCGCGCTCGAGGAAGCGCTCGCTGCATTCACCTTTGGTGCCGCATACGCAACTCACCAGGAGGAATCGCTCGGGCGTTTGGTCGCCGGACAATGGTGCGACGTCACCGTCTTCGACCGCGATCTGTTCGCCGACGATCCACACACGATTCTCGATGCCAAAGTCACAGCCACCATGATCGGCGGTCAGAAAGTCTGGCCGCTCGCGCCGCAAGTCGGAGACAATCACCAACGATGACCACCATGACACGCCGCAATCGTTTGCCGTCACTCGCCTCGATCCCCGTGCAAGAGGCGCCGTGCCACAAGTGCTCCGCCCTCTGCTGCCGCTACTTCGCGCTGCAGATCGATACGCCTGAGGACGCCGAGGACTTCGATTCGATCAAGTGGTACTTGATCCACGAAGATACGTGGGTTTGGGTCGACGACGACGAGTGGTACGTGCAGGTCGACCGCAAGTGCAAACATCTACAGTCCAACAACCTCTGCGGCATTTATGACACGCGCCCGCAGATTTGCCGCGACTACGCCATCCCTGAAAAGCTCGAAAGCCCCGACGAGCCGCTTTGCGATTACTTTTCCAAGGACATTGACCACGACCACGAATTCCGCACCATGGATGAACTCGAGGCCTACGCCGCGATTCATCTGTCCAAGCGCGAGGCCAAGCGTCGCGCGCGATCGGAAGCGGCGAAGAAGGCCTGGGCCAAGAAGAAGATGGTGCAGGGGGCGGCGAAGCGTCGCGCGGGGTAGCGCCGGCTCATCCTCGCCCACCACCTGACGGATTACCTGCTGCCGATCCGGTGAAGGTTCGATTCCGATTCACCCGTTGCTGTTCGTCCTAGACCGAAAAGCATGTGCATCTGTTGCCAGGCGACCGTTCCCGCCGTAAGAAATGTCTCGGACGCGTTCGCACAGCGGGTCTGGTGGACCGGTAGGGGTGCCGGGTACAGCCACGATCCGTGAATTACGGGGAGAGACCTTCCGGTTGCGTCCGACGTTGAACCGCCCTGGAAGGATTACTGCCGGCCCCGTTCGTAGCCAACGAACGAGGGTGCGACGGAGGCTCCTTGTTGACGCCTTATAAGGCGCTGCGTGCGTGCGGCTTACTCATCCTGTGTCTTTTTGCCGCGCTTGCGCCTGCACTGGCCGACAAGAACGCGTCGTCACTCGCCCTGAAGCTGCGAACTACGACGGTCACGCCGCCGCTCGATCTGTCGCTGACCGGCATCACCGTGCTCGACACGGGTGGCGATGGTGACGGTGTTCTCGAGCCGGGCGAGACGGCGCGCCTCGAACTGCTGCTTCGCAACGATGGCGCCGCGCCGCTCAGCGGCGTGTCGGGCCGGTTGATCGCCGAGAGCACCGCACCGTTCGTGCGCGTGCTGGACGATCGTGCTGCGTGGCCCTTGATTGCAGCTCACGAAGGCACGGCGAGTGCGTCGTTTCAAGTCGAGGTCAGCCCCGACGCACCGTGCGGAATGCGCGTCGAACTCGGCCTGCAACTCACCGATGGCGCGGCGTCACTCAACGTGACGCTCGAGCAAACGCTCGGCAGGCGATGGCTCGGCCCGGCCGTCACGCTCGCGACTGCCGAACAGGTCGGCGACGATGAAAGCGTAGTACTAGCGACCGACGCGCGCGGCTTCGCCGCCGTCATGAGCACAATCGATGAATCCGGCGCGCACCTGGCGCTCTCGAGACTCGACGCAGCCGGAGCGCTCTTAGGGAGAACCGAACTACCGGCTCCCGCGCGCGCGCTGCCGAAAGCGCGCGCGTTGGCGTGGAACGGCCACGAGTATGGATTGGCGTTCAGCCACAGGGCCGAAGGGAATGAAGAGGTCTACTTCCAACGAATCGATAGCAACGGCCGTTCGCTGGGCGATGCCACACGCCTCACCAACAACCCGGCCGAATCGTTCGACGTGCAGTTGGCGTGGCACCCAACCGTGGGATGGGTTGCAGCCTGGCGCGAAGGGGATGAACCGTCGGTGCGCGTGAAGCTGGTCAGAATCGACGCCGACGGACAAGCGCAGGGCGAAGCGCTCGATGTTGCCGATGGCACCTTCGGATACTCGTTGGCGGCTGGAAACAACACCATCGGGCTGCTCACCACCGGCGCGGCGCTGAACGTCGATTACATCGTGCGCGACGCACGCACCGGTGAAACAAGCACGACGCATTGGAATGTGCCGGTTGCCTCGCAGGGGAACGCGCTGGCGTGGAACGAATCCACGCAGGAGTTTGTCGGAGCGCGGTCCTATCGCACGGACGACGGCACCGTTGGTGAGTTGATGCGCGTGTCGGTCGACGGGCAGCGCCTCGGCACGTCGCCACCGTTGCTATTGGGGAAATCGGCAGGGTTCACCGCGCTCGCCATCGATCAGACGCACGCGCAAGTCACAACGTGGGAATCGCACGGCGCCGATCAGAGCGACCCACGCGTGTACTCGTTGGACGCGAGCTTGCAGCAGGCGCAGCGGTTGGAGGGAGCCGCCATCAACCCGCGCTTCGCCGGCTACGATGGTGTTGCTGTCGGACACGGCATGGTGATCTACGCGTGGTCGCAACGCGATCAAGGGGCGATGGTCCGCCTGGCGTACGCAACACCGCTATGCGGGCACGATCAAGGCCCCGGCAAGCGCACCCGCGGCGAGCCCGACGGCCCCGAGATCCTGTGCAACGGCATCGACGACGATTCCAATCCATCCACCCTCGACGCACCCGACGCTGACGCCGACACGTTCGATGTCTGCGGACCTGGCGACATCGTCAACCCCGACGGCAAGGCCAAGGACTGCAACGACGCGCGCAACGATGTGTTCCCCGGCGCCCTGGAGTACTGCGACGGTGTCGACAACGACTGCGATGTCAGCGTCGATGAGGTCACCGGCACTCGTTACGTGGCGCCCACCGGCAACGACACCAACAACTTGTGCACGTCGCAGGCGGCACCCTGCCTTACGTTCAATCAAGCGATCCGGGCCGCGTGCGTCAACGCCACGGTGTTCGCCGCCGTGGGAACGTACAACCAAAGCGTTACGGTCGATAAGAAGGTGATCATCGACAACAGTGGCCTTTCGTCCGCTACCACCGTGCAAGGCAGCGGCAGCGGCGATGTGGTCACGATTCTCGCCAGTGGTGCGATTTGGGACGGCGTCGAAGTTCGTGGCGGCGGCAGCAATGCAGCATGCCTGCGCATCGGCAACGCATCCACGCCCAACCTGCGCGGTGTCGAGGTTGGGAACGCAGCGTTCTACAACTGCGCGCAAGGAATCGTGGTCGAAAACACCGGCAACGACCCGACGTTCCTCGGGATCAATCGCATGACGCAGGTGGATTGCCGCCAGAATCTCTACAACGGCTCGGCCGATTCCGGGCTGGGCTTGATGACGGTTGGTGTCAACGGCCGTCTCGAAATCAAAGGCGGTAACTTCCGCAATAACGCCAGCAGCGGGATTCGTTTCAAGCTGCCGTCGTCAGGCACCAGCACCAACATGCTGGTCAACGGCGCGATCATCGAGAGCAACGGGTTGGCCGCCTCGTCGGGAGGCCGTGCGGGCATTGAAGTGCTGGGCGGCGCCGATGTGAGGATCGAAGGCAACGACATCTTCGGTCACACCGGCAATGGCGCCGGCGACGACGGGCGCGGCATCGTGGTAGACGGCGTCAGTAGCGGTTTCATTGCTTGCTCGCGGATGCGCAACAACGACACCGGTGTCGAGATCAAGGGCGGTACTACCAGCTTCAACGTGCTGCACAACAGAATCAACGACAACGGCGTGCGTGGGCTGCTCGTCGGCGCGTCGACCGGCACGGGAGTGAAGGTCAATGAAACGATGTTTACCGGGAACGTCGCCGGGGTCGTTCATCAAGGGACCGGCACGCTCGACCTGAAGCACAACTGGTGGAGCGCAGCCAACGGGCCGAGCGGCGCGGGTGGCTCGGGCAACAGCGTCTCCGGCAGCGTCGATGTTTCCAACTTCATCGCACGTGCTGATGAGCCGGTGCTGGTGCGCGGCCCGGTCGACAGCGGTTGGGCCTATCCCAACGCCGCTTGCTACGACATCATCCAAAACGCCATCAACGCCACCTCGGCGGGTAAGTTGCTGCTGATCGGCGCGGGTAATCCGTTTCACGAACGACTCACGCTGAGCAAAGCGCTCGACCTCGAAGGTGTGCCATCCGCGACCGTCGGCGCCTGCCCCCTCACCGACCTGTACGGCGATCAGGGCGGCACGGTAAAGCCGGCGCTGCGAATCACCAACGTGGCGGGTATCTCGGTCAAGAACCTCACGATCCACGCAGCAGGTGAAAACACTCCAGGTTGCAACACACACAGCGGCGATGAAATCGGCTTGGACTTGCAGAACGTCGACAACAGCACATTCACCGACCTTTGCCTGCAAGAGAACGGCATCACGGAGATTCGCCTGTACGGCGATTCGGACGGCAACACCTTCCAGCGCGTCAACATCGACGGCCAGCTTTGCATCCCGGGTAACGGTTGCCTTTGCACACACCGGTCACGGTACGGTTACCTCATCGATGGAGGGCCAGCGTGCGAGGCGGGACCCGGAGCGATCGCCAACAACAATCGAATCCTCGACTCCAGCATCAAGAACGTAACGCAAGGACTCTCGCTTCGTCTGGCAGCTGGTACCGAGATCACCAACAACACCATCGAGCCGGCCACCACGCCGACATGGGACGGCGGCTTGCTCGCGATCGGCGTCAACATCAAGGCGGCCGACGACACCATCGTGCAGAACAACACGATCGGCTTCTCGACCGAAACAGAAGGGATTCGTGTGGCGGGCAAGGCGGCCGCTGACTGCTTCACAGAAGAACTGAACGCCGATCGCAGCATCATTCGGGACAACACGGTGCGGACATCGTCGGGGCCAGGGATCTACTTCAAACGTACGGGTGGCGATCCTGGCAATGCGCTCTCGACCACCGTGCGCTGCAACGACATCACGCAGAACGGCACCGGCGTACAAGCCGAGGACAACAACGCGGCCAACCCGACTATCGTCACCCTCAACGATATCCGCACCAACGGCGCGGGCGTCCGGAATCTGGGTGTCGACACCTTGTCGGCGGTGCGCAACTGGTGGGGATCGGCGTCGGGTCCATCCGGCACCGGCCCGGGCACGGGCGACAGTGCACTCGGGTCGGTCGACTTTGCCGGCTGGTTGGTATCGTCTTCTAAGAACGACGCCGACAGCGACACCTACACGGAATGCGGCGGTGACTGCAACGATGCCAACAGCGCGATCAAACCGGGCGCTACGGAACTGTGCAACCAGATCGACGACGACTGCGATGGATCGGTCGACGAGGGGTTGCCGCTCAACACTTACTATCGCGACGCGGACGGCGACGGCTTCGGCAACGCGGCCGTATCGACGCAGGTGTGCGGCAGCGCGCCGTCGGGCTACGTCTCCAACAACACCGACTGCAACGACACGCTGGCCAGCATCAATCCGGGTGCCAGCGAGATACCGTGCGACAACGTCGACCAGCGCTGCAACGGCGCCGGTGACGAGGCGCCCGATCAGGACAACGACACGTATGACGTGTGTGGCCCGGCGAATGTCATCAACCCGGACGGCAAGCCAGCCGATTGCAACGACCTCAACGCCACGGCTCACCCGGGTGCGCCTGAACTGATCTGCAACGGCGTCGACGAAGCGTGCAACGGAAGCTCCGATGAAGCGCCCGACGGCGACTTCGATGGCGCCGATCGCTGCGGTTTTGGTGATCCGTTCAACCCCGACGCTATCGCCACCGACTGCGATGACGCCAATCCCAACCGTGCGCCACAGCTCGCCGAGGTATGTGACCTGATCGACAACGATTGCGACAACACGGTGGACGAGGGTTTCGCGATCAACACCTACTACCGTGATGTCGACGGCGACACCTACGGCACCAGCAGCACCACGCAGCAAGCATGCACCGCCCCCTCGGGCTACGTGCCGCTCGGCAACGACTGCAACGACAGCAACCCGGCGATCAACCCGGGTGCGATCGAGCTGTGCAACGACAACCTCGACAACGACTGCGATGCCAGCATCGATGTAGCCGATTCGTCTTGCGCCTCGCTCGATGTCACCAACCTGAGATTCCAAACCGGCGGCAAGAACACGCTTTTGTGGAACGCGGCAACCTCCGCGAGCAGCTATGCGCTCTATCGCGGAACGGTCAATGAGGACCGCTCACTCAGCTACAACCATCGAAGTCTCTACAGCGAACTTCCTTCGGCCACGGCGCAAGATGCGCAGATTCCTGCACCGGCGCAGGCGTTCTACTACCTCGCTACCGGACTTTCCAAGAACGGCACCACGGGCGATATCGTTGGGGGCCCGTTGGGCAAACGGTCCAACAATGCGTCGCGCCCAGAGTCGGTAATCGCCAGCGCCGGGCCGCGCGTGTACGTCAACCCCGATGCGGGCGGGAGCGGCACCGGCTTGTCATGGGCCGATGGTTACACCACGGTGAGCGCCGCCCTCGGT
>CAZAHQ010000136.1:0-9041 GCA_964484415.1 uncultured Acidobacteriota bacterium
GCTACTACTTGACGCTCAGCAAGGAGCCTCCATGCCGCAGCCGCTAATGATCGGGTCGCGGCCAATCGGTGCCGGGCATCCTGCGCTGATCGTCGCGGAGCTGTCGGCCAATCACGTCGGCAGTCTCGATCGCGCGCTCGAGTTGGTTCGATTGGCGCACGACGCCGGCGCCGACGCGATCAAGCTGCAAACCTATCGCCCCGACACCATGACAATCGATTGCAGCGCGCCGTGGTTTCGCGTGCAGGGCGGCTTGTGGCACGGCCGCACACTATGGGACCTGTACACCGAAGCGCACACGCCGTGGGAATGGCACGAGCCGCTATTCGCCGAAGCGCGACGCTGCGGGCTGCTCGCCTTCAGCACACCGTTCGATGCCACTGCGGTTGACTTCTTGGAGCGCTTCAATCTGCCCTGCTACAAGATCGCCAGCTTCGAAGTCGGCGATCTACCGCTGCTCGATCGTGTCGCTCGAACGCAACGACCCGTGATCGTCAGCACCGGCATGGCGTCGCTTGATGAGATCGACCAGGCAGTCGCGACGTTGCGAAACGGTGGCTGCCCCAACGTGATTCTGCTGAGCTGCGTCTCTGCCTACCCTGCCGAACCGCGTGACTTCAAGCTGCGCAACCTGCCAATGCTCGCCGATCGGTTTGATGTTCACGCAGGACTCTCCGATCACAGCAGCGGATCGCTGGTCGCCGTGGCCGCCACCGCGCTCGGCGCCCGCGTGATCGAGAAGCACTTCTGTCGCCGGCGCAGCGACGGCGGCCCCGATGCGGCGTTCAGCGCCGAACCCGCGGAGTTTGCCGATCTCGTGCGTGCCGTGCGCGCCACCGAATCGATGCTTCAACCGAGCAGACTCGGTCCGTCATCTGCGGAAGAGGGAAGCTTGGTGTTTCGTCGCTCGCTGTTTGCGGTGCGCGACATTGCGCCGGGCGAGCTGTTCACCAGCGAAAACGTGCGCGTGATCCGCCCCGGATTTGGCCTGCCTCCGCGCGATCTGCCGCGCGTCCTGGGGAGAACCGCCGCGACGGCGCTCCAACGCGGAACCCCGCTCGCTTGGGAGCATGTGTCGGGCGGCGATCGCCTCGATGTCACTCACGGTGTCGTTGCGGGCACTACCAGCGATTGCCACGCTGCCAGCACTGCCTGTACTAGCAGCACTACCAACGCTGCCCGCGCGAGCGCCCTCACAAGCAGCGACCTCGCCACCAACTCCCGCGGTCGGTCCTCACGTCGATGAGCGACGTTCTCATCTTCGGTGCGCAGCGCGACGTCATGCTGCCTGCGTTTCATGCGCTCACCGCGAACACACCTTGCGTGTTGGTACGCCGCCCCGAAGATCTGTCCACTGCGTTGCTCGAGCGCATCAAACCGCGCCTGGTGGTGCTCCCCGACTGGAGTTGGATCGTCCCCGACGACCTGCTCGCGCGCGCAACCTTCATCGGCTTCCACGCTTCCGCCCTACCCGACTACCGCGGGGGCTCGCCGTTGCAACATCAGATCTTGGACGGCCTCACCGAAACCAAGCTGACGATGTTTCGCATGGCCGCCGGTCTCGACAACGGGCCGATCCTGCTCGATGCACCGCTCTCGCTGGCAGGCACCATCAGCGAGATCTGGCAACGCATCGCCGCGTTGGTGCCACCGATGGTGACCCGATTGCTTCACGGCGATGTCGAGGAGCGACCCCAACCAATCGGCGGCTTCGTGCGCAAGCGCCGCACCCCCGATCAAAGCGAGTTGACGGACCCCGCGCTGTCGCTCTCTCGTTGGTACGACATGCTCCGTGCCCTCGACGACCCCTACCCCAACGCGTTCGTGCGCGTTGGCGGCAAGCGAATCGCGTTCCGCAAGCCGCACCTCCGCGGCGACGCGCTGATCGCCGAAGCGGTCATTCGCGAGGAGCCGTCGAAATGATTCACTCGCACGGACCAGTGCTGGTGATTGCCGCGCATCCCGACGATGAAGTGCTCGGCTGCGGCGGCACCATCGCGCGCCTCGCTGCCGAGGGGCGCGATGTACAGATCGCGATCTTGGTGGAAGGGCTCACCTCTCGCGATGCACAGCGCGACGCCGCCAAGCACGCAGCCGCGCTGGCCGAGCTGCGCGCCACCGCGCAGCGTGTCGCCACATCGCTCGGCGCGCGAGCGCTTCACACCTCCGGCCTCCCCGACAACCGGCTCGACACCGTGCCGATGCTCGATGTCGTCAAGATCTGCGAATCGTTGATCGAGACGATTCAACCCACCGTGATCTTCACGCACCACGCCGGCGATTTGAACGTCGATCACCGCGTCATTTCGCAAGCGGTGCTCACCGCAACACGGCCGATTGCCGCGCGCCCTGTATTGCAAGTGATTGCCTTCGAAGTGGCCAGCAGCACCGAGTGGTCGTTCCAACAGATAGCGCCACCATTCCGCCCCAACCTGTTCGTCGACATCGCCGCCACGCTCCCGCAGAAGATCGCCGCGATGAAGGCGTACGACGGCGAGTACCGCCCGTTCCCTCACCCGCGATCGGCCGAGGCGCTCGAAGCGCAAGCCAAGCGCTGGGGTTCGACGGCGGGCCTGATGGCGGCTGAGGCGTTTCAGATTGTGCGCTCGATTGTTCGCTGATTTGGCTGCATTGACCTGTCGCGCCGCGCGATGAGGCTCCGCGACGCGCTGTACAGCGCGGCCATTGCCAGCGCACGCTACTTTGATTGTTCGATGTGGCGTGTTGGCGTGTGCTGTGAGCAACCAGAGTTGAGCTGCTTAGGAGTGAGTCGTCAAGACGTAGGTCCGGCCGCCGCCACGGCGCCTGTTTCGCGGCTCGTCCCCGAGGATTCCGGGATATAGTCTCGCGTCGCTCTGTCGTGTAAGGAGTCGGATAGCACGGCGGACAAATCTGGAGCGACGGAAGGAAGTCCATGCGGTTGTGGAGCTTCCAAAATCTCGCGTGCGAAACGCCGGTCTTTCTCAGGCCGTCGATTTCCAGTTGGGCTGACAAGAAGAAGGGGCAGAGCCTGTCATGGTAGCCTCTGGCATGAGTCCGACGATCTTCAAGAAGACGGGGCTTCGCTTCTACTTCTTCTCTCGAGAATAGGCTCGACCGCACATTCACTTGCAGGGCGGACGAGGCGAAATACTGGATGGAGCCGGAGATCGTATTGGCTCAAAACTTCGGCCTCGGCCGTGCCTCCTTGGCGACGGCTTTGCCCCTCATTCGGGAGCACGAAGATGAGATCCGCGCCGCGTGGAGGAAGCACTTCCTCCGTTGAGGTAACCAATGTCTCGAAGAATGGCTTCTGGTTGCTGCTCGATGGCAACGAGCTCTTCGTCGGGTTCAAGCACTTCCCGTGGTTCCGGGACGCGTCGATTGGGCAGCTCGTGAACGTTCAGCGTCCGGCGCCTCATCACCTGCGCTGGCCGGATCTCGATGTCGACCTCGCTGTCGAATCGCTGACGAGCCCGGACCGGTATCCACTCGTCAGTCGAGTGCAGCCCAACAATCCGCTGCAGCGGTCGGCCTCGTTCGACAGGCGAACGTAGCTCGTCGTACCCTACGCCGTGATCTGCTGGAGGCTGCGTCCATGTCGGGTGAATTCACTGCGGTGTTTGAGCGAGACGGAGAATGGGTGATCGCATTCTGCCCAGAAGTTCCAGGCGCCAACGGGCAGGGTCGAACCGAAGAAGAAGCCGCTACCAGTTTGGCGGAAGCGATCCGACTGATCCTCGAGGACCGACGTGAAGATGGACTCAGGGGAGTACCTTCCGGCGCAACAATCGGAAAGGTCATGGTCAAGTGAAACGTGGGGGTCTGCTGAGGCTCCTTCGGAGACACGGTTGTTAGTTGAAACACGAGGGTGCCGCTCACTCACTCTGGTGTAACCCTCGAACAGGTTCTGTGGAAGCAGTGCCGAGACATCAAGAGATATCGAATCAGCTTGCACGCAAGATCTGTCGCGGGCTTTCTGTTCCAGAGCCAGGGAGATGAATACTTCGCTGTCGAACTACTGCCTCAAGCCGGCGGGCCTCGTTGTGCGTGGTGCAACTGGTGCGCTACGCTCGGCCCGCGGCTTGGGCATGCGTTAGACGCGCCATGGGTCGACGCGGCGCCCACTGCGTTGAGCAGTTGAATAATCCGCGGTGAACTTTCGGAGAATTCAGATGACCAAGTCGCTCGAGGACGCGTTTCGAGAAGCGTCGAAGCTTCCCGAACAAGAACAGGACGCTGTAGCCGCCGCGATTCTCGCGGAGATGGAGGCTGATCGGGCTTGGGCGAGTTCGCTGGCGTCATCGGAGAGTTTGTTGGGAGATCTCGCGGACGAAGCGCTCCAGGAGCACCGGACAGGAGAAACAGAAACCCTTGACCCAAACACGCTGTGAAATCGCGCACAACGTCACGTTCTCGGGCGTCGATCGAGGCGCTCCCGGACGAGGTGAAGAACCGCGCTCGTCGCGCCTATCGTCGTTTTCGAGAAGATCCGTTCCACCCCAGCCCGCAATTCAAGCAGGTACATTCCACACGTCCCGTCTTCTCGGTGCGGCTTGGTCTAGCCTATCGTGCCACCTGCCCGCCCGCCCCGCGGTCCGCAGGTGGACGAGATCGTTAGACCTCATGCAACGAACGGAGTACAGCGCATGAAGATTCAATGCGAATGCGGACACACCATCGTTGACGCGGAGAGCCATTGGGGCAAGGGCCACCTCATTGCTGACGAAGACTACTTCTCGCTACTCGAGGCAATCGATGAAGCGGTGGAATCGGGCGGCGCAAGCCCAAAAGAACAAGAAGCAACCTGCATGAAGGTTCGATCCCTGCACTCCAAGACGATGCGCTCCGCCTGGCAGTGTGATGCGTGTGCTCGCCTCTATATCGACATGCCAGACGGCACGCTGCGGTGCTTTGTGCCCAGTGACCCGAGTACTGCAAGCGGCGCATTCGCCTCCAGGCTGAGGAGATCATCGCGTGACGAACCCTGAAGCGCAGCTTGCGAGTTATTTCGCGAAGTACGAGCCCGCGATAGCCAAGTTCGGAAAGGCGTTGCGCGCGAAGATGCGTGCTCGCCTGCCTGGCCTGTTCGAGATCGTCTACGTGTACGAAAACCAGGACGCGCTCGTGATCTCGTATTCACCAACCAAGTGGGGCCACGAGGGAGTGTGCTCGATCGCGCTCTACCCGAGCAGCGTGAAGCTGTTCTTCGGGCAGGGCGCTTTGCTGTCGAAGGCGGATCCGAACAAGCTGTTGCAAGGCAGCGGCAAGACGGTGCGTCACATCGTGCTGAACGCGGTCTCGGACTTCGACCGCGCGGAGATCGAAGTGCTGATGGCGGCCGCGTTGAAGCTCGCGAAAGTGCATCTCGACCCAAGCGCGGAGGGCGAGGTGATCATCAAAGCGGAGGAACAGAAGCAGCGCGCCGCGAAACGAATGCAGCCCAGCCAGCCCCCACGCGCAGGGCGGAAAAAGCCCAGCGCTGACTAGTCGGCCGCGACTGCGAACGAAAACTCGTTCGACAGCGTGCCTGATGGCGGCTGAGGCGTTCGAGATTGTCCGCTCGATTGCTCGCTGATGTCCCCCCCTTGACCCGACACACCGTCCGGGTGTTTAACGTGGAGTCGGCCTGCTGCCAGGCGACAGGGGGCGGTCATGAAACGTGGACTCGTTGGATTAGTCCTGCTCGCGGCACTCTTTCCAGTCTCTTGTGTCATCACCAACTACCCAGTCATCACCGACGATCGCGGTGACTTCTCCGGCGTGATTCGCACCGGGCACAAGGCATATATCCGCCCCGATCCATTCGGCTCGGTAGCCACGGTTTGGTCCGACGGTTCCGATGAGTTGTTCACGATGGTGTCTCAGAACAACTATGGCGACCAAGTGCTGTACGGCTTCAACAACTTCGACCCCACGGCTTCCGTGATTTTCTCAGATCAGACCTACTGTGATTGGCGCTACGAAGGCTGCGAGCTCCTCCGCGCATGGAACCCACATCAGGACAACATCGACGACATCTTTGATTACGAGTACTTTCCAGATTGCTCAGGCGCACGCTCCCTGTCCGACTTCGTCTCCTACTCATCGCGCCTCGGCGAATGTGGTGACGGACTCTTCGCCGGCAACCAAGATCTGGCAGCCGAGTTTGCCAACCTCGCCACCACCACGTGGCGCGGCGGCACCGCGTACATCGTTCCGTGCAACGCAAACACGATGTCGATCACTTTGGATGGCACGCAGCTCCCCATCTACGGGCAGGTCAACAGCATGCTCACGCCCGACCTCAACTTTGTGTCGTCGATCACACCCAACGTGCGCCACTCGCTGCGCTGGCTCTTGAACTGGACCGAGCAACACGGCCCGATCACGCCGGCCACCATTCGCTATGGCTCGTTCAGCATGGATGTGAAGATCAAGTTCCACGAGGCTGGCATTCGCTACAACCTGAGTCGCTTCTAGGTAACGGCCGGCCGCAAAGGGACGTGTTTCAACGCTAAGCGAACGCGCGGGAGACAACCATGAATCGCAGGATCACCGGAGTGGCGCTCGTCATCACGCTCCTTTCGGCCTCGTGTGTCATCACCAACTACCCAGTCATCACCGACGATCGTGGTGACTTCTCCGGCGTGATTCGCACCGGGCACAAGGCCTATATCCGCGCCGATCCATTCGGCTCGGTAGCCCAGCTCTGGTCCGACGGTTCCGATGAGTTGTTCACGATGGTGTCTCAGAACAACTATGGCGACCAAGTGCTGTACGGCTTCAACAACTTCGACCCCACGGCTTCCGTGATTTTCTCAGATCAGACCTACTGTGATTGGCGCTACGAAGGCTGCGAGCTCCTCCGCGCATGGAACCCACATCAGGACAACATCGACGACATCTTTGATTACGAGTACTTTCCAGATTGCTCAGGCGCACGCTCCCTGTCCGACTTCGTCTCCTACTCATCGCGCCTCGGCGAATGTGGTGACGGACTCTTCGCCGGCAACCAAGACCTGGCTGCCGAGTTTGCCAACCTCGCCACCACCACCTGGCGCGGCGGCACCGCGTACATCGTTCCGTGCAACGCGACCACAATGTCGATCACGTTGGATGGCACGCAGCTTCCCATCTACGGGCAAGTCGACAGCATGCTGACGCCCGACCTCAACTTCGTGACGTCGATCACACCCAACGTGCGCCATTCGCTGCGCTGGCTCTTGAACTGGACCGAGCAACACGGCCCGATCACGCCAGCCACCATTCGCTACGGCTCGTTCAGCATGGACGTGAAGATCAAGTTCCACGAGGCTGGCATTCGCTACAACCTGTGCCGCTTCTAGACCGCAGCCGCGAGGTGAGCACGCTGTTCCCGCTGTGGTCGGATCTGCGCCGCCTGAAAGACGAGCGGCAGCTCTTGATCGTCGCCGTTGTCAGCGTAATGGCTCTGTTGCTCCCCTTCTATGCTCCAATCCGGCCGCCTGCGTTGGGGCGCATGCTGCTTGGCTTTGGATTGCCGCTCCTTTCCCTGCCGCTTACCGGGATGAACCTGCGCGCCGTCGGCTTCCGTTTGGGCTCGCCGCGACGATGGCTGCGCGATGTCGGCTTGTTGTATGTGGGCATGCTGCCGTTTCTGTTACTGCTGACCAAGAGCAGCGCAGTGCGGCGACACTACTCGATGAGCAGCACCATCACGAGCAGCGACTTTTGGACTGACCAACTTTGGACGATCGGCACACTGTTGTCTTGGGAGTTTGTCTGCCGCGGCTACTTGATGCTGAGCTTCGAGAAGCGCATCGGCGCCGCGGCGCTCGCGGTGCAACTCGTTCCGTTTGTTCTGCTGCACATTGCCAAGCCATTGTCCGAGGTGTTGGTTGCGGTGCCGTTTGGGATTGTCGCGGGGCTCTTGGCGTTGCGCGAACGGAGTTTCTTGCCGGGTGCAGTGCTGCACTCGGCTTTGGCGGTGACGTTTGCGATGTTTTAGTTGGGGCGTTGGGTGAGATTGGGGGATGCGTGATGGTTGATGGGCGGTGTCGGCGTGCGCTGCTGCGAGTGTTTGCTGCGACGTGTTGCGATGCGGCGGCAGGGTCGGGCGTCGGGCTGCCTGATGGTGACTCGTCGAGGCGGAAGGCTGGCCCTCGATTCGGCCCCGGGGTCCTGGCTGATTCTCCCAGGACTTGGGTTATAGTCTGGCGTCGCTCTGCAGCGTAACCAGCCAGATAAGACGGCGGATAGCTTCAGGGCGCGGGGGGAAGTCCATGCGGTTGTGGAGCTTCCGAAATCTCGAGAAGAACGCGTCGGCCTTTCTCAGACCGTCGATTTCAAGTTAGGCAGAGGAACTCTGCCATGGACATCGCGATCATCCCGAGGGCGCTTCTTGACCGACTTGAGACCCAGCCCGAGAGGCGCATGCACCTGAACGTCCTCCTGAGCCACCTCCTCCTCTTCGGTGGGGTAGCACTTCTCGTCTGCTTTCCGGCCGGCCTGGCCATCGTGCCGCATGTCTGCCTGGTTCAAAGCCTGTGCGGCATTCCCTGCCCTGGCTGCGGGATCACTCGCAGCGTTCTAGCCCTTCTCGGGGGCGATGTCGGGTATGCACTCTCACTGAATCCGGTCGGGCCCGTTCTTCTTCTAGTCTTGGCAATTCAGGTGCCCCTTCGGGGCCTGGCCCTCTGCGACGTGCGTTGGAGCAGATGCGTCTTGAGTACGTCACGGGCGATGACAATCGGTGTGTTGATCGTCCTGATCGGGAACTGGTTACGTCTGATCGCTTGATCAAGGAGGAGGGATCCAGTGGCAAGTCAACTGTCGTGTCCCAAGTGCGGGGAGATGGCGACCCGAGGCGGTTTCAAGGGTTGGCAAATCATCGTCGCAATCTGCTTCTTCCCCATCGGCCTGCTGGCGTTGCTGGCGGACCGGAACCCGACCAGATGTCCGAAGTGCCAGCACACATGGCAAACGTGACCCTACCTAACATCGGCATGCACCCGACGGTCCGCTTCGCGGCCCGCGGGTGATGCCGGGCGTTGATATGACTTCGGATGTCAATCGAAGCGGGACTGTTTTCTACACGCGAG